>JAIEMH010000258.1 GCA_019752245.1 Flavobacteriaceae bacterium | reverse complement strand
CGATCTAAAATGGTTCCGGTTGTGAATGTCTCTTCAAGTATGTCACAATGGTTAATTATTGGTGGATTGATGCTTGGAATTGCTTCTAAAGGAACATCAATTGGATTTTATGTTGCTATTGCTGGTTTGGCTTTAATGGCAATCGCCACACTATTTAGTTTTATTACTTTACCTGTAGAATATGATGCAAGTAACAGAGCATTGGCTTGGTTAAAAAATAAAAACATGTTGAGCCAAGAAGAATATGCTGGAGCAGAAGACGCTTTAAAATGGGCTGCTAGAACTTATGTAGTTGCTGCTCTTGGAGCATTGGCATCATTACTTTATTGGGCTTTTCAAGTTTTTGGAAGAAGAGATTAATGTATGTAATTTTATGTAAAAAATCCGTTTTATTTTTAAATAAAACGGATTTTTTTATTGTTTAGCTGTAGTTAAAATTATAAAAATTGACAACCAAACTACACCATGAATTGTAATGCATTTAATATAGTTTTTGCCTCCAAACAGCTGACGAATTAAGTGAACCATAAAGTAAACCAAACTAATAGGTATGAAAATATACAATAAAACGATACCAATATTAGGAGATTTGCTATCGCCTGGAAATAATTCGAAGCATATTCCTGCAATTAAAATGTAAATTATGTAAAATGCGAGTGTAACGCTTTCTTTTGAAAATTTGTTGAGGTTCATGTATTTACTATCTAAAGTTGAATTTGTCGTTCTATTTGTTGTTCTAAAGAGATGAAGGTTTCGGTTCTTGAAACGCCATCAATGGGTTGGATTTTCTTGTTTAATAATTGCATTAAATGTTCGTTATCACGACAGATAATCTTGATTAAAATACTCCAATTTCCTGTAGTGTAATGGCATTCTAAAACTTCGGGAATTTTTTTTAATTCTTTAACTGCTTCCGAATTGCTTGCGGCTTTTTCTAGATAAACGCCTATAAAAGCCATGGTTTTGTAACCTAAGACTTTGTTGTTAACTATAAATTTAGAACCCGAAATTACGCCAGCATCTTCTAGTTTTTTTAATCGTTGGTGAATAGCTGCACCAGAAATTCCTATTTTGTTGGCGATTTGTAGAATGGGTTTTCTTGCGTCTTCCATTAAATCACGAAGGATTTCTTTGTCTATTCCGTCAATTTCTATTTGTAACTGATTTATTTTCATAGGTAATGAATTTAAAGCAAAAGTAGAAAATTTGTTTTGTATTGTAATTAAATTGCGTTAAATAAGGCAAGTTAAAAATAGAATTTATTTGAAATTTTGAATTTTACAAAAACGAAAAACTTTCTAGCCCTGATGCAAGGGAAAAACCTCGCCTTTTTTTGGGCGAGTTTTGGAAAGGCAGCAGGAATAAGGAAACCCAAAAAGCGCAAAACATTCGCTCCAAAAAAAACTTAATTTGTTGTTGCTAATTTATCAGGATTATAACCAACATAAGGCATCTCTGTTTCTTTGAAAATAACACCAAATTCTTCTAACTCTTTCAAGATAGGAAGGTAAACTTCTTCACGAATTGGTAATTGTACGCCTGGAGTTTTTATATTTCCATTTAAGATTTGTAAGGTTGCCATAGCTACAGGTAGTCCAACGGTTTTTGCCATAGCAGTATAGGTTTGGTCGTCGCCAATGCAAACCATTTTAGCATCTATTTGGTGTTGCTCGCCATGAAGTTCGTAGCCAAATTTGTGGTACATTACAATCATGTCTTTGTCGTGTGGTTGCAGTGTCCAAGAATCGTTAAGAATGCGTTCTAGAATTTGGGCTGGAGTTGCATTTTTAAGTCCAACTATTTTATTTGGGTTGAATAAATCTAATTCAATAAGTTTGTCCCACATGATGTCGTCTTGCTCAATATTTAAAGCTAATCGTGTCTTGATTTCGACTGAATCTGTTGGGTGAAAAGGTAAAAATGAATTTACAAAATCACGGTAACTCATGGTTTCTGAATTTTCCATAACGTAGGCATCGTCTGTCATGCCAAGTTGTATAAACATGTTCCAGGCTTTAGAAAATCCAACTCTTCTAATGGTTCCACGATATAGAGTAAGTACATCGTCAAGGCCATAAACACTTCTGTATTTTAGTGAATCTCGGTTGGCATATCCTTCAAATTTTCCGTAACCTTCTACGCCTAAAAATTCGGTTCTTCTAAATAATTTGTGATATGGAATGTACTTGTATTTTCCTTCTTGAATAAATTTTGCTGCGCCACCTTGTCCTGCTAAAACTACGTTTCTTGGTGCCCAAGTGAATTTGTAATTCCAAAGATTGTTGTCGCTTTCTGGAGCTACTAATCCGCCACAAAAAGATTCAAATAATATCATTTTACCGCCTTTATCACGAATTTCATCAATGACTTTCATGGCGCTCATGTGATCAATTCCTGGATCTAGGCCAATTTCATTCATGAAAATTAAGTTGTTTTCTTTGGCTGCAGCATCCAATTCTTGCATTGCATCTGAAACGTAAGAAGCAGTTACCATGTGTTTTTTAAACGTAATACAATCTTTCGCAACATCAATATGCATGTGCGCAGGTAACATAGAAATAACAATGTCTGCTTTTTGAATTTCGGTATTTCGTTGCAATTCGTTATGAATATCCAATTGAATTGCAGTAGCATTAGGATGATTGTTGGTTTTTCTTTGAGCTAATTCTAGCGATAAATCTCCAATAGTTATATGAAGATTTTGCTCGTTAGATTTGTTTAATAAGTATTGAATCAATGAAGAAGCAGAACGTCCAGCGCCAATAATTAGGATATTTCTCATGAGTTTGTTTGTAAAATAGGGTGCAAAGCTATATAAATTTCAATAAAAAAATTCCAATTTCCAAGTTAATATTTGGAAATTGGAATTTTACTATTTAGAAATTGTTCTTATTTATTCTAAACCTTCAAGTTCTTCCAAATCTTTTTTGGCTTCTTGCTTGGTTTCTATTTTTTCTTGTTCAAATTTAGTGTCAACGGCAACTTCATCTTTAACGAGGAAGGTTTTTCCTAATACAACTAATCCGCAAATATATGCGATTATAAAAAGTCGTTTTGGCAACTTTCGTTCTTCAATTGTAGATTTTTTGAAAGCGATAAATATAAAAAGTAGTGCTAAACCAATTGGTGCCAATGCCAAAGTATCTAACGGAAGTGCCGAAAAAATAACACTTACAACAGTAAATATAATGGCTAAAATTAAAAAAGTCTTTCTCATATTAAATGCCAGTTGCTGAAGTTAACTTTAACTCACCAGTTCCAACAGGTATACTAAATTTCATTAAAACAGGAACTTTTTTAGTGTCGGCAGTTAAGTAAATTAAGTTTTTATCTTTTCCTTTTAAGACATCAGTTTTTGCACCAATAGAAAGTTTATAGCAACTTTTAGATCCTAAATTTCCAGCAGAAACAGTTTCTAATCCTAATAATTTGATGGTAACTGGGATTTGTTTTTCGTCAAAAACTATTGTGAATGATTGTGCTTGACCTGTTTTCATTTTGGCCAAGTCCATAGTTCTCAATTTGTACATTACAGAAACTACGTCTTGAGTTGAACCGCCAATTGTAAAAGTTTTTGTGGTTTCTGGCTTGTTTCTTTTTTTTGCTGTACTTGTTACCGAGTTTCCTTTGAAAACATATTTTTCTTTTTTGGTCCATCCGCCTTCGTCAATGCTTCTTTTATATAAGCTTGGTTTTAAAGTGATTGGATCAACATAAGATTCATATAAATCTCTAATTTTAAAAAACTTATCCCATTTTGCATAGGTTGCCAATTCGCAATTCAAATGCAAATACGAGTTTTTAGACGTCGAAACTATGTCTGTTGATAAAGTAACTTGTGCCAATTGCGTCATTAAACCACTCATGTTATACGAACCAGCAAAAACTAATTTTTCGCCAGACGGAATTGCAACTTTGTTTTCGGTTTTGAAAGAACAGAAAATCAAAACAGTGGTTATAATAAATAAAACTTTTTTCATGTCTAAAAATTAAGGTGCAAATATAAAAGTTTAAAATTGTTAATTTCAAAAAGAAAACATAAAAGTCCTTTCTCAATTGATACATAACAGATAAATTTGTATAAAATTATATCAAAAGTAAAAATGGACAAAAAAATTCTTTCAACAGCAGGTTTTTTCGGAATGATAGCAATTGTATTAGGAGCATTTGGTGCGCATGCTTTAAAAGAAGTATTAACAATAGATCAATTGGCAACTTTTGAAACTGGTGTAAAATATCAAATGTATCATGCCTTATTTTTATTGTTTTTAGGATTAAATACACATTTATCACATAAGATTAAGAAAACAATTTTGATTTTAACAATTTTGGGAGTAATTCTGTTTTCTGGATCAATTTATTTGTTAGCGACAAATAGTTTAACATCTTTTGATTTTAAGGTCATTGGATTTGTTACTCCTATAGGTGGATTACTATTAATAGTGGCTTGGAGTATTTTAATGATACATTTTTTGAAGAAAAAAGCATAATTTTTTAATTAACTACAACGTTATAATAATTAATTTTTACATTTGCAGTCTAATTATTATTGCAACAAACTAACTTTCTATGGAGAATACTGCCCATTTTACGAAATCGATTTCGTTAGAAAAATACGGAATCAAAAATGTTCAAGAAATTATTTACAATCCATCATTTGAATTTTTATATAATGAAGAATTAAATCCGAGTTTAGAAGGCTATGAAAGAGGTCAACTTACCGAACTTGGAGCTGTAAATGTAATGACAGGTGAGTTTACAGGACGATCGCCAAAAGACAAATATATTGTTAAAGATAGTGTTACAGAAAATACCATTTGGTGGAATTCTGACAAGGCAGTAAATGACAATAAACCACTTTCGCAAACCACTTGGAATGCTTTAAAAGAAAATACAGTTAGCCAACTTTCGGGAAAAAGATTATTTGTTGTTGATGCATTTTGTGGTGCCAATGAAAATACACGATTAAAAGTTCGTTTCATTATGGAAGTTGCATGGCAAGCACATTTTGTTAAAAACATGTTCATTCGTCCAACAGAAGAAGAACTTGAAAGTTTTGGAGAGCCTGATTTTATTGTTATGAATGGTTCTAAAACTGAATTCAAAGATTTTGCAGCTCACGGATTAAATTCAGAAGTTTACGTAGCTTTCAATCTAACAGAGAAAATCCAATTAATAGGAGGAACTTGGTATGGTGGCGAAATGAAAAAAGGATTGTTCTCAATGATGAACTATTACTTGCCATTACAAGGAATTGCATCAATGCACTGTTCGGCAAATAAAGGAAAAGATGGTGATGTTGCTGTTTTCTTTGGATTGTCTGGAACTGGAAAAACAACACTTTCTACCGATCCAAAACGTGAATTGATTGGTGATGATGAACATGGTTGGGACAATGATGGCGTTTTTAATTTTGAAGGTGGATGCTATGCAAAAACCATTGATTTAAGTAAAGAAAACGAACCAGATATTTTTGGTGCAATTACCAAAGATGCATTATTAGAAAATGTAACTGTTGATGCTAACGGAAAAATAGATTTTAAAGATGGTTCTGTGACTCAAAACACGAGAGTTTCTTATCCGATAAATCACATACATAATATTGTAAAACCAGTTTCTAAAGCTGGTCATGCAACTAAAGTTATTTTCTTAACAGCAGATGCGTTTGGAGTAATGCCTCCAGTTTCTAAATTAACCCCAGAACAAACCAAATATTATTTCCTTTCTGGTTTTACAGCTAAACTAGCCGGAACAGAACGCGGAGTAACCGAGCCACAACCAACTTTTTCTGCTTGTTTTGGAAAGGCATTTTTGTCACTTCATCCTACAAAATATGGTGAAGAATTGGTAAAAAAGATGGAGCAACATAACGCAACAGCTTATATGGTAAATACTGGTTGGAACGGAACAGGAAAGCGTATTTCTATAAAAGATACTAGAGCCATTATTGATGCAATTCTTGACGGTTCTATTGAAAAAGCCGAAACCAAAACTATTCCAACATTCAATTTTGTAGTTCCAATAGCATTGCCTAATGTGAACTCAGCAATTTTAGATCCAAGAGATACTTATGAAAATGTATCCGAATGGAATACAAAAGCAACCGATTTAGCATCGCGATTTATTAAAAATTTCGTTCAATATACCGATAATTCAGAAGGTC
This sequence comes from Flavobacteriaceae bacterium, assembly GCA_019752245.1. Classification (GTDB taxonomy): domain Bacteria; phylum Bacteroidota; class Bacteroidia; order Flavobacteriales; family Flavobacteriaceae; genus Flavobacterium. Next base: position 4,931 of record JAIEMH010000258.1, on the reverse strand, counting down.
AGAATTTAGTAAATGCTGGTCCACAATTATAAAAGAATAACAAACAAACTATACCTAACTAACGAAAAAATTCAACAGCAATGTTGGATTTTTTTTAATTAAAAAATCCCAGACTCTTTTGGAATTTGGGATTTTTATATTGTAATTTTTATTTTTTACTTTCCTTTATTAGCTTCAGCAACATAACGCTCTAAAGCCATTGTCATTGAAGGAGTTTCTGGTGTTGGTGCAAGAATATCTATTCTCAATCCGTGTTCTAAAGCCTCTTTTTGTGTTGTGCTGCCAAAAACAGCAATTCGGGTATCATTTTGTTTAAAGTCTGGAAAATTTTTAAACAAAGATTTTATTCCAGTTGGACTAAAAAATGCTAGAACATCATAATAAACATCTGCCAAATCAGATAAATCGCTCATTACTGTTTTGTAAAAAACAGCTTGCGTCCAATTGATTTTTAAGTTGTTTAACGTTACAGGTGCGTCGGCATTTAATTGATCTGATGCTGGTAACAAGAATTTTTCGTCTTTGTACTTTTTGAAAAGTGAAGACATATCAGCAAAATCTTTTTGACCAACATAAATCTTGCGTTTTCTATACACAACATATTTTTGTAGATAAAAAGCTATGGCTTCCGATTGACAAAAATATCGTAAATCTTCTGGTACTTTATATCGCATCTCTTCCGCTACTCTAAAGAAGTGGTCTACAGCATTTCTACTGGTTAAAATGATTGCGGTAAAGTTGTTAAGGTCAATTTTTTGAGCTCTAACATCTTTTGCACTTACGCCTTCTACATGGATAAAAGAACGAAAATCTATCTTTACCTTGTGTTTTTGTTGTAAATCAAAATAAGGTGAATTCTCTACTTTGGGCTCTGGTTGTGACACCAAAATCGTTCTTACTTTCAAATTTGACATGTTTAAGCTCTAATTTTTTGTAATCAAATAATATATGAAATAATAGGGCGCTATTTCAAGTGCGCAAAGATACAAAATAAAATAAAACAACTTACCAAATACTAAATTTTGATAATTTTTTAAAGAAATAAGATAAGTAAGTATGTTTATTATTAATAATATGGAAATTATGACTATAATAAGAGAATTTGTTGCATAATTACCATAAAAAAGAATAATTGAAAATGGTAATAGCAATAATCCTAAGTAGGTTCTAAAGGTGACTTTCTGTAAATTAAATTGCTCAACGATTTCTTCAATGCCAAAAGTGGCAGCTATTATTTTTTCAACAAGAAATTTACACAAAATAAAAATAGTTAATAAAGTAAATATTCGGGTAAATAATACCCAATCATTTTTTTCACCATAATCAAAATGCGATAAGACTAATTGAATAAAAAATGAAAACGAAATGATGTTAACTACAAACAAAAGTGCATTAAATCCGCTCATTAAATGACTGCTTTCTCTGTATATTTTGGTGTATTTATCAGAAACTAACAAGCGTATGTAATCATTAAATCTATTTTCAAACGCCGATTTTGCAACAACAATAAGTAGCAGTGCGAAAACAAAAATTATCGTTGCCCAATCTTTGCTTTCTATATTTCTAAGATGTAATTGAAGTGCTATCATTGAATGCAAAATTACTAAATTTTATTTGTTGATTAGTATTATAATATTATTAAGATTATGAAGTTATAAATTGAGTATTTTTGCACAAACTTTTACAGATAAATATGAACTGCGGTATTGTAATTATTCCTACTTATAACGAAATTGAGAACATTGAAAGCATTGTGAGAGCTGTGTTTTCACTACACAAACCTTTTCATGTGTTAATTGTAGACGATAATTCTCCTGATAAAACAGCCGATAAAGTAAAAGAACTTCAAAAAGAGTTCTCCAATTGTCTTTTTCTTGAGCAAAGAGAGAAGAAAGCCGGATTAGGAACGGCATATGTTCACGGATTTAAATGGGCTTTGTCTCGTGATTATCATTTTGTTTTTGAAATGGATGCTGATTTTTCTCATAACCCAAATGATTTAGAAAAATTATACGATGCTTGCCATTTTGGTGGTGCCGATTTAGCCATTGGATCACGATATGTAACTGGAGTAAATGTTGTAAATTGGCCATTGAGTAGGGTTTTGTTGTCTTATTTTGCCTCAGTTTATGTTAGAATGATTACCGGAATGAAAATTATGGATGCTACAGCAGGATTCATTTGCTACAGTAGAACCGTTCTTGAAAGCATCAACTTAGATAAAATAAAATTTATTGGGTATGCCTTTCAAATCGAAATGAAATACAGAGCATTTGCTAAAAATTATACTATTCAAGAAGTGCCAGTAATTTTTACAGATAGAACCAAAGGACAATCTAAAATGAGTGGATCCATTATTAAAGAAGCCATTTTTGGAGTATTATCACTTAGAATTAAAAAACTATTTAATCGATTATAATAAATTATGAATACCGTTTTAATAAAAAATGCAAAGATTGTAAACGAAGGAAGAATTTTTGAAGGTGATGTTCTAATTGAAGGCGAATTTATTAAAGAAATTGCCGAAAGCATTAGTCATAAAAGTTCTAGTTGTAAGGTTATTGATGCTGAAGGAAATTATTTAATTCCAGGTGCAATTGACGATCAAGTACATTTTCGTGAACCAGGTTTAACGCACAAAGGAACTATTGCTTCAGAAAGTAGAGCTGCTGTTGCCGGCGGAATCACATCTTTTATTGAACAACCAAATACGGTTCCGAATGCTGTTACTCAAGAGCTTTTAGAAGACAAATATCAAATAGCTTCTCAAACTTCCTATGCCAATTATTCTTTTATGATGGGCGGAACGAATGATAACTTGGAAGAAGTTTTAAAAACAAATCCAAAAAATGTTGCTGGAATAAAATTATTTTTGGGTTCATCAACAGGGAATATGTTGGTTGATAATCCAGAAACGTTAGAGAAAATATTTTCATCGACCAAAATGCTTATTGCCGTTCACTGTGAAGATGAAGCCACAATAAAAGCAAATTTAGAAAAATATAAAGAAGAGTATGGTGAAGACATTCCTGTAACGGCGCATCATTTAATAAGAAGTGAAGAGGCATGTTACTTATCGTCTTCCAAAGCGATTGCTTTAGCTAAAAAAACAGGTGCAAGATTACATGTTTTTCATCTTTCTACTGCCAAGGAAATGGAATTGTTTACCAATAAAATTCCGTTGGAAGAAAAAATGATTACTGCCGAAGTATGTGTACACCATCTTTGGTTTACCAATGAAGATTATAAAACCAAAGGAAATTTTATCAAATGGAATCCGGCTGTAAAAACGGCAGAAGATAAGGATGCGCTATGGAAAGCATTACTAAATGATACTATTGATGTAATAGCAACCGATCATGCGCCGCATACTTTAGAAGAAAAATCTCAAAAATATTTAAACGCTCCTTCAGGCGGACCATTAGTACAACATGCTGTTGTGGCATTGTTTGAAGCTTTTCATCAAGGTAAAATTTCTGTAGAGAAAATCGTTGAAAAAATGTGTCACAATCCGGCAAAGATTTTCAAAATTGAAAACCGTGGATTCATTAAAGAAGGATTTTATGCCGATTTGGTAATTGTTGATCCGGCTAAACCTTGGAGTGTAAGTAAAGATAATATTTTATACAAATGTGGTTGGTCACCGTTTGAAGGAACTAATTTTAAATCTAGAATTTCGCATACTTTTGTAAACGGACAATTGGTTTATGAAAATGCAAAAGTGAAAGAAATTAAAGCAGGAAAACGTTTGCTTTTTGATCGATAGAACTTCAAAATAAGAACAAAATGAAAAAAATAACATTACTACTTTTTATAGCAATTGCTTTCTTCGCTTCTAGTTGTAAAGAGGAATTGATTGAAAAGCCTAAAAATCTTATTGACAAAAATAAGATGGAAAATATTATCTATGATTTGGCCATTCTTGAAGCTGCAAAAACACAAACAATGGGTACGCAAATAAATTATCCAAAACCTACCGCATTTATAAAAACTAAGTATAATGTTGATAGTTTGACTTTTGCAAAAAATATACAATATTATGCTTCTGATTTAAAAGAATATAAAAAAATGTACAATAGGGTTAAAGACCGATTGACTGAAGAAAGTAAAATAAATAACGACGGAAAAATTCCTGCTCCTTTGCTAGATGAAGGCGTTGTGAAATAACTTTTACTTAAAATAGACCAACATTTTATCTAAGTAAGTAGCTATTGGTTCAAAGTTATAACTTAAATAGTTTTTTATTTTTTCGTTAGAAATTAAATCTTTGTTTTGAATAGATTGTGTTGCGTGTTTAGAAATCTTTCTTTTGGTTCTAAATACTGAAGAAATCAACCAATCCAATCGCCATGCTATTGCTAAAAGCCATGGTTTTGCTTCAATTCTAGGTTTGCTGGCTTTTATTTTATCGGCAATTGTAAAAATGATTTTTTGATAAGAAATATTTTCAGAAATCACTATAAAACGTTCTCCGCTACAATCAGATTTCATTAAAGCAGTCATTATTTTTACAACATCAATCACAGAAACATAAGCCGAATTTCCATAGGTATAAAACGGAAATCCTTTTTTGATTGAAGTAAAAAAAGTACCACTTCCTTGATTGAAAAATCCTGGTCCAAAAATTATTCCTGGGTTTACAATTACAACAGGTAATCCTTCTTGAAAACCACGCCACACTTCCATCTCGGCGCCATATTTAGAAATGGCATAATCGCTGTGAAGAATTTCTGGATTCCATTCGCTTGTTTCGGTAATGACTTTTTCGTTTTGAGCTAAATCTCCTAATGCAGCAATAGAACTAACGTGGCAAAGTTTTTTGATATTTTTGTCGATGCAAAAATTTACAATATTGGCTGTGCCTTCAATGTTTACTTTTCTTAATTGCTCTTCGTCTTTTGGGTTAAACGAAATGCTTGCTGCACAATGAT
>JAIEMH010000040.1 GCA_019752245.1 Flavobacteriaceae bacterium | reverse complement strand
CAATATGGATATCAAACAACGGGTCACGAACGGTTATTTTGTTTTTTATAAATTCTTTAAGGAGCGGCTTCCAGTCAAATGCCACCTTTGGTTTTGCGCTTTCTAATCCGTCCACGTCTTTGGAGTCTGTTACGATAACAAAATCATCCGGTTCAGGAATACTAATGGGTACTTTAACTACTACAGCTAATCAAGGAATAGCAACTTTTAGTAATATCCAATTTAGTACAGCAAGTACTTATACACTAGTAGCTACAGCATCTGGTTTATCTGATGCAACTTCCAATGACATTATTGTAAATTTAATTCCAGAAATGATTTACAAACATGATTTTGCAGCAACAACCACAACACCTTACACAGCAATACCGACTACACTTAACACAAATTTAAGTGCTTCATCATGGTCCAACAAAAATGGGTTAGGTACATTTAGTGCAGCTAACGGTATTGGAAATACTAGTGGTTCTTTGTCTGTTACCACGATAAATAATACTCCTTATACATTAACATTTAATGTTGCAAATGGATATTCGTTATCTGTTACATCCTTCAATTTATGGCGATTTTCTAGTCAAGCATCAAATTCAATTTCTTCAATTACCATTAATGGAATAAATATTATAACGGGAAGTATATCAATACCAACAGGAACTAATGCAAATAGTGGTACAACATTAGGTCAAACAAACGTTGCTAGTACTATTTCAGGACTAACCGGTACAATTACAGTAGAAATAAATTTAACTAATGGAGGAAATGGTGGCTCTTTTAGATTAGATGATTTCACTCTTTATGGAAATGTCACTTGTGTTCAACCAGCGGTTTATTCTGTAACTGGTGGTGGAAACGGATGTGCAACAACAGGTGTACCAGTTGGTTTATCGGATTCTCAAATTGGAGTTAATTACCAATTAAAAAATGGCTCAATTAATATAGGAACTCCTATTGCGGGCATAGGTTCAGCAATTTCATTTAGCAATGTAACCACTGATGGTAATTATACAGTAGTTGCAACTAATACTAATGGAACTTGTAATTTTACTGTAAACATGACTGGATCAGCTTCTGTAACTACGGATCCTATTTCTGCTGCAGGCCCAGTTTCAACCAATCAATACATTTGTTCCGGTACACAGCCTACAGATATTTCATTGGCAACATTTACAGGTAATATTCAATGGCAATCATCTTCAAACAATGTAACTTTTACAAATATTTCTGGTCAAACTGACGCAACATTATCTGGTAGTAGTATCGGAATACTAACATCAAATAAATATTATAGAGCCGTAGTTACTAGTAGCAATTGTTCGTCAGCAATTTCAGATGTTGTTACTGTAGCAATAAGTGCCTCTCCAACAATATTGCTTGGAAATACTGACGCTACATCACCAACTGCAACAAATTTCTCTATCCCATTTTCTGTATTAACAGGAAACAATTTACATTATTCAATTAATACAGTTACACCAAATCCTCTTCCATCATTTTCATCTGTGAATGATGAAATTTTAGGAGCAACTCCTATTAATGTAGTAATTCCTCAAACTCTAGAGGGCGCATATAGTTTTGAATTAAGCATTTCAGACGGTACTACTGGTTGTACAACAAAATATCCATTCCAATTAAATATTGTAGCGTTAAATCCCGGTACAATTGGCACAAATCAATCGGTTTGCATTAACCAATTACCAAACACAATAATCAACAATTCATCTGCAACAGGTTCTGGAAATATAACTTATACTTGGATGAAATCCACTACTAGTATAGATTCTGGATATAATATAATTTCCAATGCCAGTTCCGATAGCTATGCACCTGAACCTCTGACGCAAACAACATATTTCAAAAGAGTAGCCAATAATGGATTGGAAACTTATGAAAGTAATCCTATAACAATAAGTTTAAATACACTTGGAACGATTGGTGCTATCAACGGTATTAATACAGTTAACGGCGAAAACACAACTACTTACAGTATAAATCCTGTTACTAATGCATCATGCTATACTTGGTCTTTACCGGCAGGCATGTCAATCATGTCATCTAATGGAAATGAAATTGTAGTTAACATTGCAAATTCTTTTATTGATGGGCCAATCAGTGTAAAAGCAACTAATGCTTGTAGCGAAACTGAGACAACATCTATAAATGTTGGTAAGACTTTAAGTTCTGATTCAATAACAATTTCAGGACCTACTAATGTTTGTTCACTATCAAATGCCACCTATTCAGTAGAAGCAATTTCTGGAGCAACCTATTTCTGGACATTACCAACCGGAATGACACTAAACTCTCAAGCAAACGCTAACACCATAAATGTTTCGTTTGATCCAACATTTAATATGGGAGGAATGAGTGTAATTGTAACAACTAGTTCAAATTCAGTAACTCCTTCTTTAACAATAGGAAGGCTAGATATACTTGGTACCATTTCTGGACCAACTAATTTATGCGGGTTAACATCTGCAACCTACACTATTCCTACTATCTCAGGTGCAAATGCATATAATTGGACAGTTCCTGCCGGTATGACAATTGTCAGTGGGTCAACAACAAACACTATTACTGTAAACATTACAGGAAATGTGAGCGGATCAATTGTTTTACAAGCATCAGGAACTTGTGGGTTGAGCCCTTTCAGAACACTAAAGGTAGATACCAATCAAAGACCGTTAGATATTTCTGGACCAACATCCATTTGTGGTGCAACCACAACTACCATTTGTAATGGCGGTTTAAGTAGTAGTTCAATACCAACAAATGAAGCTGTATATACCGTTCCAGCTATTATTGGTGCAACCAGCTATACTTGGTCAACTCCAACAGGAACAACAATTCAATCTGGACAAGGAACAAACTCAATAAAAGTTTTATATGATTTGACTTCGTTCAGTTCTGGTCTAATAACAGTAGCATCAAACACAAATTGTGGAACTAGTGCACTTCGTACTATAGAAATTGGTACAGCAAGAACCATAATTACGGGACCAACTTCTTTATGCGATCTAACCACAGCAACCTATGCAATACCTTCAACTATTGGTACAAATTTTATGTGGACTTTACCTTCTTGTATGACATTACTTTCAGGTCAAAGTCTAACCAATAATTCAATTACAGTTGCAATTTCAGGCCCTATCTGCAGTACACAAACGCTATCAGTAGCTATTACTGGATCTTGTGGGCCAACAAACAATATAACGTTACAAGTATCTTGTTCAAAATATTCTAAAATTCAAAACAGCCAAAATGGAGTTGTTGTAAGTTCTAACATTCCAGTATATGCCGATGCCATAACTGGAGGACTAGGATATAGATTTAAAGTTTATAACACAGATGGCTTTGTTGCAACTATTGATAAACCAAGCCGTTACTTTTATTTTAATGAGATTGCGGGAATTTCTTATGGAAAAACATACGCTGTAGAGGTAGCCGTTCAAACTGCAACATCTACATATTCAGATTATGGTTATGGATGCCCTACTACTGTTATTCTTAATGGTACTAAAATTCAATCCAGTCAGTGTGGTACAATAATGGCAAATAACTTACCTATTTACGCTGATAATGTTGTTGGCGCCATAGGATATAAGTTTGAAATTTCTGATGCAATTACAGGTTCAATAATTGCAACAATAAACAAAACTACTCGTTATTTCTATTTTAACGAAATTACTGGATTATCTTTTGGCAATACTTATAACATTAGAGTTGCTGTTAAAAATCCTAATGGAACCTATTCTCCATTTGGTAGTTCATGTGCAGTAACATTACAAAATACTAAAATTCAATCAAGTATTTGTGGTACTACAGTAGCAAGCAATACGCCTATTTATGTTGATACTGTTGTTGGTGCCACCGGTTATAAATTTGAAATTTCAAATAATGTAGGTACGGTTATAGCAACGCTAAATAAAACTTCAAATTTCTTCTACTTCAGTGAAATTGCTAACAGTTCGTTTGGTGCAACATACCAAGTAAGAGTTGCAGTCAAAAATGTTGACAACACTACTTATGGTACATTTGGTGCTTCTTGTCTGATTAGTTTACAAACTACTAAAATACAAGCTATCCAATGTGGTACAACAGTAGCAAGCACTACTCCTATTTATGTTGATAGTGTTGTAGGTGCCACTGGTTATAAATTTGAAATTTCAAATAATGCAGGTACTGTTATAGCAACGGTAAATAAAACCTCAAATTTCTTCAACTTCAATGAAATTGCAAACACTTCGTTTGGAGCAACTTACCAAGTAAGAGTTGCACCCAAAAATAGTGACAATGCCACTTATGGTGCATTTGGATCATCATGTCAGGTTAGTTTACAAACTACCCAAATACAAGCTATTCAATGTGGAACAACAGTAGTAAATACTAGCTTAGTGTATGCTGATGCCTTATCTGGTGCCACTGGGTATAAATTCGAAATTTCAAATAATTTAGGAACTGTTATTGCAACATTGAACAAAACTACGCGCTTCTTTACTTTTACTGAAATTACAAATGCTACTATTAATACAACATACTATATTAGAGTAGCTCCTAAAAATCCAGATAATACCACATTTGGAACTTACGGTAGTTCATGCGCAGTGACCAGTCAAATACAAAATACAAAAGTTCAAGCGTCTCAATGTGGAACTATAATAGCAAACAACTTGCCCATTTATGCAGATGCTGTTACAGCGGCAGTTGGGTATCGATTCGAAATATCGAATAACAGTGGTTCCGTAATAGCTACCCTAGACAAATCAAATCGTTATTTTTACTTTAATGAAATAGCTAACTTGTCTTTTGGTGAAACGTATACTATAAAAGTAGCTCCTAAAAATCCAGATGGAATCTCTTTTGGTTTATTTGGCGCATCATGTAATGTAACACTTCAAACATCTAAAATTGAAGCTGCCATTTGTGGTACTAGTATGGCAAGCAATCTACCTGTGTATGCAGAAAATATTGCAAGTGCAACAGGATACCGTTTCGAAATTTCGAATAATTCAGGTGCTGTAATTGCAACATTAGATAAGTCAACTCGTTATTTCTACTTTAATGAAATTTCAGGTGTTGCCTTTGGTACAAACTATTCCATCAGAGTTGCTCCTAAAAACAACAATGGATTAACCTATGGTCTTTATGGAACTGCTTGTTCTGTTTCATTACAAGGAACAAAAATTCAAGACTCACAATGTGGTAGCGCTTCTGCTATAAACTTGCCGATCTATGCTGATAATGTTGTTGGTGCTACAGGATATAGATTTGAAATATCAAATAGCACAGGTAACGTTATTACTACCCTTGATAAAACAAATCGTTATTTTTATTTAAATGAAATTTCTGGAGTAACCTTTGGAACTGATTATTATGTAAGAGTTGCTGTAAAAAAACCTACTGCAAATACCTACAGTTCATTTGGAACCAATTGCATTATTTCAACACTAAAAACTAAAATTCAATCTGGTCAATGTGGTACTACCCTGCCAACTAATCTGCCAGTATATGCCGATGCAGTAACAGGCGCTAGTGGTTATAAGTTCGAAATTTCAAATGCCTCTGGAACAGTTATAACTACTATAAACAAAACTACTAGATATTTCTATTTTAATGAAATCCCTGGTGTTCTTAATGGTACAACCTATACGGTTCGCGTGGCTCTAAAAAATCCTGATAATAGTTCATATTCTTCATATGGAATAAGTTGCAATGTAACGATTGGTAATACTTCTGCAAAAACAGAAATAATAGAAGTTACAAATAAGTATGAATTTGCTGCCTTAGCATATCCAAACCCATTTGAAGATAACTTTAAATTGCTCATAAAAACTGCTAATGAAAAAGATGATTTGCACATAAAAATTTATGATATGTTAGGAAAACAAATCGGAAACGAAATAGTAACTCCAACAGAAATTGAGTTTTACGAATTTGGTAAGGAACTAGCATCTGGTGTTTATAATATTAGTATCTCACAAGGAGAAAGTAATAAAACATTACGAATAATTAAAAGATAATTTTTAACTCAAGGCTCACTTATTGTGAGCCTTGAATTTTAAAAAAAACAATTAATCTACTCAAAAACTAAAGCATCAATTTGATAGCCATAGCAAGTAATCTGCTATCGCCATTTTAAATTATAGGTTGTATAGTCACAACATTTTTGAATCTAATAAATCCAATTTATTACCTATCAAATCTAAGTTCCATAATCCCCACTTAATAACTTCAAATAAAATTCATGAAATTAAATAATTTAATTTTAGTAATTCTTTTGATTACTATAAATAATAGTGTTTTTGGACAAAAATACATCGAAAATTATTCCAACATCTATAAAAAAATTGAAACTTATCAATTTACAAATCAAGACAGTTGCAAATACTATTTAGATGTTTTAAACAATTACAGAAACAACATACCCGATACCTTATATGCTAAACTTCTTAATGATTATGGGATCTATTATGGAATGCATGATAAAAAAGAAATCGCTTTAAGTTATTTTTATCGAAGCATAAAAGTAGTCCCTAACAATAATAAATACAAAGCATTAGGCTATAAAAACATAGGTAACGTTTACAAAATTGAAGGCGATTACAATAAGTCCATATCATTCTTTAGAAAATCTAATTTGCTATTTAAAAAATTGGGCGATGAAAAAGGTCAAATTAGAACATTAGGCGAAATAAGCTCCAACTACTTTTATTTAACAAAATATGATTTAGCGCTTCAAACTTCATTACAAGTAATTGAAAAATTAGAACGATTACACGACACCAAATTTCTTGCAATTCAAAGAATGAGATTGGGCAATATTTATTTAATCCTTGAAAAAAATCAAAATGCCATACTTGCATTTAATAAATGCTTGAAAGAATTTGGGGCTCAAAAAGATGAAAAAAGGAATTATTACCGAACAATGCTTAATTTGGGAGATTGTTATGTGAAAAGCAATGATCCAGAAAAAGCAAAAGAGTATTTTCAAAAATCTATAGCAGGACTATTAAAAGAAGAAGATCTTGAAAGTGCAAACATTGCCAGATCAAAATTAGGAAATCTTTATGTAAATGAATCCAATTCAGAAAAAGCAATTGCCAATTTAAAACCTGCTTTTGAATACCTACTCTCAATAAAATCTCCTAGTATTATAAATGTAGCTACAAACTATATACTATCTTTAGTTAAAACGAACAACCTTTCGGATTGCAAAAATATAATTAATAATGTTGCTATTAATAAAAAAAATAATTTTAACGATGCCGAAAAACTTTACTATTTTGAAACATTAATCCTTTTTTATAGAAAAACTAATGATAAAATAAATGAACTTGATGCTTTAAGGAAAGCCTTTATTTTAAAAGGAAAACTTGATAAATTTGAAAATATAGAAAAAGCAAAAGAAATCGCCGCCAAATACGATACCAAACTACTGGAACAAAAAAATAAAAATCTAAATTTAGAAAATAACCTCTTAAAAACTAAAAGCTGGATTCTTATATTGCTTATTTTCTCCATACTAGTGTTGTTTGGCTACCTCTATGAAAAATATCATAAAAAAATAAGAGTTCAGAAAAAAATTGCTGAAATGCTAGGTAAAGAAAAAGTACTTCTTGAAAAACAAGCAAATATTGAAAAGCAAAATTATGATTTAGCAAATGAAGTACTTTCCATCAAAGAAAGAGAAATAACAGCATTAAATTTAGAAATGTTAAATTTACACAACAATATTACAACTATCCTAAAAAATCATGAGAACAGTAATAATTTAGATATTCTTAAAAAGAAAATAAATTCAATTTTTACTAATAGAGATTATTGGAAAGAATTTGAATTAAAATTTACTAAAATCCATCCCGATTTTTCTAAAAATTTAATAAAAACCTTTCCAAATCTTACAAAAAAAGACATTGAATTCTGTACACTAATCAAATTAAAATTAAGCAATAAAGAGATTGCTAGTCTCACACAAATATCTTACGAAAGTGTCATTAGTAAAAAATACATGCTTAGAAAAAAAACTAACATCAACTCCGAAAACGAATTCATTAAAATTATTGAAGAATTATAAAGGCATGTAAACTTTTAAAAAAAATCATTGTAACATTTCAAAATAACTTACAATTTATATTTTTAAAAATAACAATCTACAATACTATATTTTAAAAAATCATAATATTTTGATTATCATGTATTTGAATTATTTTCAAAACCTAAATATTCTATATTTTATCTATAGATTTAATTAAAAAAAAGGGGGTTTATTTGCCATAATTATTAACTTAAAAGAATTAATTATGCGAAAGAAACTCTTGTTTTTTTTTATGCTATTTCAGATTGTAACCTATGCGCAATCTATAAGTAGCTTTAGTCCTAAATCTGGAATATCTGGTACTTCAGTTACAATTACTGGTTCAGGATTCAACAGTACTTTATCAAGTAACATTGTTTACATGAGTGGTGTTAAATGTACGGTCACAGCCGCCTCTACAACATCTCTTACAGTTACTATTCCTTCTGGAGGGGTAACAGGCAAATTTATGTATTCCAATTCAGGCACCGCAAAAGTGTGCCAGTCTGGTGTACCATTCATTATGGCCTATAATGCAATACCCGCAGCCAATACCTACAATTGTAGTACTTCTACATTGGTTGCTACCTCCGTTTCTTTAGCTACCCCAGGACCTTCTACTTTGGCTAGTAGTGTAAAAATAACGGATGTAGATGAAGATGGTAAACCAGATATCATGAGTAGTTATGGACAATTTATTCCTATGATTGAAAACATACATGTACAAGTAAGTAAAAACACCTCTACTTCGTCAGCTATTGTAGCGGCTGGAAATTTTACAACATCTGACATTTATTATAACAATTCCACTAACGCACAATATAGTTTTTATCCTCAATGGATTCACCTTAACGATTTGAATGGTGATGGTAGATTGGATGTAACTATGTTATCTAATAGTACCTATACAGTTAACAACAGAATCATCAGAAATGCAGGTACTGCAATATCAACCGCTAATTATCCTGTGCAAGCTCAAACAGGATTCTTAACTAACATTGAAACCAACGGAGATTGGTTAGATATCAATAGAAATGGAACGTTAGATTTTATAAGTAATTATTCAGGGCATGCTAACGCAGCTAATGATCGTCTTAAATTGTTTGCAAACACTTCATCTGGAAACACATTAGGATTAGCTAATGCAATATATTCTGCTTCAGCAAGTGCTAACCAACAGATAAAACCTTCAGCAGATAACATTGCTTGGTCTATAATCAAAACTGTAGATTTTGACAACGATGGAGATGAGGATGTGTTCTTAGTTTCAAGAAACGCTACAGGAACTACATCTTCAAATTGCAGAATTTATTTATTAAAAAACAACGGAAATAATACCCTATATGAAACAAATTTTACTTTAACTGGAGTTTTAGCCGATTTAGGTGCATTCAGTTCCGTTTCTGTTACTGATGTTAGCTTTGCAGATTTTGACAATGATGGCCTATATGATGTAGCTGTTTTATTAAACGGAAATAATGTTAAGGTTTTTAAAAATACATCTTCTGGTGGTAACATCTCATTAGGCACTCCTGTTAGCTTTAACAATGGAAACACCATAAATCAATCATTATCAATTAATGATTTTGACAACGATGGCAAAGCAGATATTTTAATTGCTGGAAAAGGTGGAGTTAAACTTATACAAAACCTAACTACGGGATCAACTCTTAGTTTTGGAAATGAGGTAAATTTAAAAACATGGACCTATTATGGTATTCCATCTATTCAGGTTTGTGACTTGAATGCTGATGGTATTCCAGAGTTAGTTGGTGTAGAAGATACCGCATTACTATCTAATTCTTATCGAAATTTAGTGGTATACAGTTACATTGCACCTCCTACAATTACCGTTAATTCTAATTTAAGTGCTTTTACTTCTTGTGGAGGATTCGCTTCTACAGCACAAAGCTTTACCGTAGCAGGCACTAATTTAACAGCAAACGTTACTGTGGGAGCTCTTTCTGGTTTTGAATATTCTACTAATGGAACTACATTTAGTACTAACCTAAGTTTAGCCCCAACTTCTGGTACTCTAGCCACAACAACAGTATATGTTAGATCAGCATCTAGTGCAACAGGAACCCTTAGTGGTAATATTGTTGTTACTTCAACAACCTGTGGAGCTCCAACAATAAATGTTGCTGCCAATAGAGCAGTAACTGCTTCTATTGACTACCAACCAAGTGCGCTTACTAATACTTGTTTAAATTCTGATCCTCAAACATTATATGTAAGTACAACCGGTACCAATTTAAGTTACCAATGGTATGTTAACACAACCAATAGTACTGTTGGGGCAACTGCCATAAGTGGAGCTACAAATGATTATTATGATGTACCTACTAACGTAGCTGGAACCAAATACTATTATGTTGTGGTTACTGCAAGTTGTGGACAAATGGTAAGTACCATTAATAGTCAAGTGGTTGGCTCTTCTCCTGCAGCAAAGTTAATATCATTTAATTTACCTTCAATAGTTTGTTTAAATTCAACTACGGTCGCGAGTGTGTCAACAACTGGATCAAGTCAAATTTATTGGCAAACCTCAAGTAATAATATTAACTGGACTTACCTTTCTTTAGGGAATAACTATACAATACCTACCAATGTAGTAGGTAGAAAATATTATAGAGTAAGAATGCTTGGGGCTTGTGGTGGTTATATTTTTACTGACTCCTATGCTGTTACTGTACAAAACATCCTCCCGGGAACAATTGCTGCAACAAATAGCACCTTATGTTCTGGTCAATCCACTAGTATAGCTATTACTGGTAATGTGGGTACAATTCAATGGCAAATATCCTCAAACGGAACCTCAAATTGGACCAATATTTCTGGTGCAACAGGAAGTTCATTAAATACAGGAATTTTAAATAATACTAAATATTACCGTGCTAAAATAAGTACTAATGATTGTGTGGTCTATTCCAATACACAAACAATTACTGTAAATCCATTATTGGGTTACTTAGGCGCTATTTCGGGAACTAGTAATGTAACGGGATTATCTTCTACTACTTATTCTGTACCAGCAGTCTCAAATGCAAACAGTTATGTTTGGTTATTACCTGTTGGT
>JAIEMH010000086.1 GCA_019752245.1 Flavobacteriaceae bacterium | reverse complement strand
AATTGGTAAGTAACATCAGCATCTTCGGCAGCATATTCTTTGATTTCTTCTAAAGAAACATCGCGCATTGACTTTTGATTTTTACCTTTTTTACCAATTAAGTCTTCAATTGATTTTGGCGAATATTTTAAATAAGTTTCCGATAAAACGTCCATATTGTGACGCATATCTGGATTTATCAAATAATGCGCAATCATGGTATCGAATAATTTTCCTTTGATTTGAACGCCATAATGCGAAAGAATTTTCAAATCATATTTTATATTCTGACCAATTTTCTCGATGCTTTCATTTTCAAAAAATGGTTTGAATTTATCAACTAATACTTGTGCTTCGTCTTGATTTTCTGGAAACGGAACATAAAATGCTTCACCTTTTTGCCAAGAAAATGACATTCCAACCAATTCGGCATTCAAAGCATCAATTCCGGTAGTTTCGGTGTCAAAACAAACTGAAGTTTGATTGTTTAAATTTTGCAAAAACAATTTTGTGCCCAATTCACCTTGAATAATTGTATAATTATGATTGGTATTTTCTAAAGTTGCATAGAACGAATTTGGTTTTGCATCATCACTTTCTTCATCAGAAAATCCGAACAAATCAAATTGATCTTCATTGGATTTTTTGGCTGGAGCTTTTTTCGTGGCTTGTGAAGTATCACTTGAAGTTCCATTTCCGTTCGTATCAATTTCGTCGTATTCTTTTCCAGTTCCAAAATATTTATCAAACTGCGCTTTCATCTGACGGAATTCCAATTCTTGAAATAACTCGTCTGTTTTTTCAACATCAGGTTTTGAAAGTTCAAAATCTTCAGCGTTGAATTCCACAGGACAATCGAGTAGGATAGTAGCTAGTTTTTTAGACAATAATCCCAATTCTGCATTGGCTTCAATTTTATCTTTAATCGCACCTTTTAGTTCGTGTGTATTTGCCAAAAGATTTTCCATCGAACCATATTCTTTCAAGAATTTCTTAGCGGTTTTTTCGCCAACGCCTGGCAATCCCGGAATATTATCGGCTGCATCGCCCATCATTCCCAAAAAATCTATAACTTGTTCTGGTCTTTCGATTTCAAATTTTGCCAAAACTTCGGGAATTCCCCAAATTTCAATGTCGTTCCCCATTCGTGCTGGTTTGTACATGAAAATATTTTCTGAAACCAATTGTGCAAAATCCTTATCGGGCGTAACCATGAAAACTTGATAATTCTCTTTTTCGGCTTGTTTTGCCAATGTTCCAATTAAGTCATCGGCTTCAAAACCTGCTACTTCAATAATCGGAATGTGCATCGCTTTTAATAATTCTTGAATATATGGAACGGCAATTTTTATCGCTTCAGGAGTTTCATCACGATGTGCTTTGTATTCTTGGTACATTTCGTAACGATAAGTGCTTCCGCCTTTGTCAAAAGCCACGGCTAAATGATCTGGTTTTTCACGTTTGATAACGTCCATTAAAGCATTCATAAATCCCATAATGGCTGAAGTATCCATTCCTTTAGAATTGATTCTTGGGTTTTTTATAAAGGCAAAATAACCGCGAAATATTAGTGCGTATGCGTCGAGAAGGTAAAGGCGTTTTTGAGACATGAAAATATAATTTGTGTGTAAAAATAAACAATCAAGTTGTAAAGTTTTTATTAAGTTAAAAATTAATTAATAAAATCTGTAATCCTTTAGTTTCTTCGTTACTTTGATTAAAATTACTTAACTATTCTAAAATGAACATTCTAATTGTTGAAGATTATCAGGAATTGGCTAAAGAATTGGCCGATTATCTTTCTAAAAATGGTTATTTATGCAAAGCCGTAACTTCTTGTAACGACGCTTTAGAAGAAATTGAGGTGAATGATTATGACGCTTTGCTTCTAGATTTGGGTTTGCCTGACGGAAGCGGATTTGATGTTTTAAAAGCCGTTAGAAAATTAAAAACTAAAATGGCAGTTATTGTGGTTACTGCGCGTGGCGAACTTGATGATAAAATTAACGGATTGGAACTTGGTGCCGATGATTATCTTACAAAACCATTTGCGCTTACAGAACTTGGAGCACGCTTGTTTGCCGTAATAAGAAGAATTCACGGATATACAGTAAATGAATTGAACGTACACGGATTTAAAATTCAGTTGCAGGATTACAAAGTTTTATTTGACGAAAATTCAATTTCTTTAACCAAAAAAGAGTTTGATATTTTTCAATATTTGGCATTAAATAAAAACCGTGTCATTACTAGATTACAGCTTACAGAGCATGTTTGGGGTGATGTTCTAGAAGTAAATTCTGATTCTAATTTTATTGATGTTCATGTGCGGAATCTTAGAAAAAAACTTGATAAATTTACTAATTTGGATTGGTTTGAAACAGTGCGAAATGTTGGATACAGAATCAATATATAAATGAAAATCAAACATCAATTAGCGGTTTTTAATTTGATAACACGATTGTTAATTATCTTGGTTTTGTGGTTTTCACTTCCAATTTTGATAAAGAAAATTGTTTATAAACATATTGATAAAAGTTTAATTGAAAAAAAGGAAAAGTTTATTCAGCATCTAGACAAGCAAGAAATTAACGATTTTATCAGTAGAAACGATTCGACAGAAACCTACGCAAGTTTTTCTTCACTTCACAATGAATTTCTACAATTGTATCGCTCTAAAGATGGTTTTATAAACCAGAAAAGTACGTTTGTTGATGAAGCTAGAAGTATTGAAGATGAAGTAAACGATTATCGAGTTCTGTATTATAATTTCACATACGAAAACGCTAGATACATTCTAGAGGTAGGAAATAATATTGGTGAAATTAAAGATTTAACTTTTACCATAAGGTTTTTTACATCTATCTTGTTGCTTATTGTTGTAACGCTAACTTTTATAGCAGACACTTTTTTGATAGAATTTCTATTGAAACCATTTTACAAGATTATCAACACCAAAATAAAATTTGTAAACGAGCCAGAATCATTTAATTATGATAAAGTACATTCGTATTCGTCTGATTTTGATGAACTAGATTCTGGACTTAATCAAATGATGTATCGAATTCAGGAGCTTTTTAAGAAAGAAAAACAATTTATAGCTAATGTTTCGCACGAATTATTAACGCCAATTGCATTGTTAAAAAACCGATTTGAGAATTTAATTCAAAATGAATCGTTAGACGATGAAGCCGTAGATAAAATTGCAAGTTCACTTCGAACATTAGATTTATTAAAAAAAATCATCAATAATTTATTGTTGATTTCAAGGATTGAGAACAATCAGTTTACCAATCACGAAGAGGTTTCTATCAAAGAATCGGTTGTTAAAACTCTCGAAGAACTAGAAGATAGAATTCAACAAAAAAACATTACGGTTTTAAATGAAATTGGAGTAGACTTCTACTTTTCTGGAAATAAGATATTGATTCATATTCTGATTTATAATTTAATGCTTAATGCCATAAAATATAATTTCGAAAACGGAAAAATTACAATAAAAGACTCTTTTTCTAATGGAAAATATATAGTTTCTATTTCCGATTCGGGTCAAGGAATGACAGAAGAACAGCTAAAAACAATTTTTAATAGATTCAATAGATTTGATTCCAATCAAGACGGACATGGACTTGGTTTGGCAATTGTAGATAGTATTGCAAAATTTCATCATTGTACTATTTTAGTAACTTCACAAAATACTATTGGTTCTACTTTTAGTATTGAGTTTCCATCAAACTTATAAAGAAAAGTTAAAATTGCTTAGAAGCATTAATCTTCATTTTGTCTTCATTTTTGGGTTATACATTTGTCCTATAAAAGTTTAATTATTAATTCAAAATTTTAGAAATCATGAAAAAGTTATTTATGTTAGCTGCGCTAATTTTGGGAACAACCGCAATGGTAAACGCTGAAACGCTTCCTGTAAAAAAAGTAATTGCAAAAGAAGCAGGAATTTCTAAACACAAAAAAGCAAAAGCTGATCGCAAAGCCAAAAAAATGGAAGCGAAAAAAGCAGAAAGCACCAAAAAATAATTAAGAGTATGATTTTGCTAAATGAATAGGAGTTAAAGGTGTATATTTTTAGCAAAACGATAGTTTTAATTGAAGAAAAGCTGGTAAAAATTTTATCAGCTTTTTTTATGTTTATAATTAATAAAATGTTAAAATTTATGAGGAAGGTGAATCTTCATTTAATCTTCATTTAGCGGTTTTACATTTGTACCATAAATAATAACAAACACAATTTATTTAATTTTAAAAATCAATATCATGAAAAAAGTATTTATGTTGGCTGCATTAGTTTTAGGAACAACTGCAATGGTAAACGCTCAAACAACTCCTGCAAAAGCAGTTGCTACAAAAGAAACAAAAGAAGTAAAACATGCAAAGAAAGCTAAAGTTAAAGCTGAAAAAACAGCAGAAGCCGCTATGCCAGCCAAAGCAGAAGTTGCTAAAAAGAAATAACTAAAAATATATAATGCCAGTATAGATTTGAGTACCTTATAGTGAGGAAACTGGTATTCTAGATTTTAGTTAAAAAGGCTAATAAGAAATTATTAGCCTTTTTTTATTTAAAAGAAAGTTAAGGAATGTGAAATACTTTACGATTCTTCGTTAATTTGTTAAAAAATTTAATTAATGGCTTTTCGATTACTGATTTTATTTATAGTTATAGCATTCATAGAGCTTTATGCTTTTCAAGCAGTAAAAACATTTACTAAAGTACGCTGGGTTTTGATCTCTTATGTTGTTATTTCTTTAGTTGTAATTGGTTTTATTTCTTATCAATTCACAAAATTTGATAGAAGTGTTGGTCAAACTCAAATGACGATGCTAACTTTGGGATTGTTACTACTGGTTTTAATTCCGAAACTTATTTTGACTTTGATTTTATTCTTTGAAGATGTTTACAGAATTTTTTCTGGAGCAATTTCTAAGATATCTGGTTCAGCAACCGATTCGTTTCTTCCAGAAAGAAGAAGATTTGTAAGTCAAATTGCACTTGGAATAGCTGCCATTCCGTTTTCTTCTTTAATTTACGGAATGACTTTTGGGAAATACAATTACAAAGTAATTCGTCAACAGATTTTCTTTCCTAATTTGCCTGATGCTTTTGATGGTTTTAAAATCACTCAAATTTCTGACGTGCATAGCGGTAGTTTTGATAATCCAGAAAAAATAAATTATGCAATTGATTTAATTAACGAGCAAGAATCGGACATGGTTTTATTTACTGGTGATATTGTCAATACGCATGCCAAAGAAATGCTTCCGTGGATTGAAACTTTTAATCGAATTAAGAAGCATGAATTTGGAAAACATTCTGTTCTAGGTAATCACGATTATGGCGAATATGTAGATTGGAAAACACCACAAGAGAAAGATCAAAATTTTCATGACATTAAAGCGTTGTATGGTAAAATAGGATTTAATTTAATGCTAAATGAACATACTTACATTGAAAAAGGAAACGATAAAATTGCTTTAGTTGGTGTAGAAAATTGGGGTGTGAAATTTAAAAAAGCAGGAGATTTACATAAAGCATCCGAAGGATTAACAAAAGAAGAGTTTAAAATACTAATGAGTCACGATCCAAGTCATTGGGATGCGGAGGTAAATAAACATCCAAAAGATTTTCATTTAATGCTTTCAGGACATACTCACGGATTGCAATTTGGAATAGAAATTCCTGGATTTTTCAAATGGAGTCCAGCACAATATGTTTACGACCAATGGGCAGGATTGTATGAAAAAGCAGGTAAATATATTTACGTAAATAGAGGTTTTGGGTTTCATGCGTATCCTGGTAGAGTAGGAATTATGCCTGAAATCACAGTAATTGAACTAAAAAAAGGTAAAAGTTTAGTATAATTACTTAAAAATGCTACATTTGTAATATAATATTTCTTTTTAGCTAAGAAAATAATTAATATTTTGGTTTTATGTCAAAATTTGGAGAACTTATAAATGCTCAAGTTCCTGTGTTAATTGATTTTTACACAGAGTGGAATGAATCATCTGTATCAATGCATCCTGTAATTAGAGATGTAGCTGCAGCGCTTGGTGATAGAGCAAAAGTGATAAAAATAGATGTCGATAAGAATCAAGAATTAGCCGAAGCACTTCGTATAAAAGGATTGCCAACATTGATGATTTATAAAGAAGGTCAAATGGTGTGGAGACAATCGGGCGAGTTGGATGCTAATACTATAATTGGTTTGGTTCAAGAACAAGTCTAATTCTTTAGATATATCTTATTTTATTATATCACAAACAAATCCTTTTTCGTTTAGAAATTCTAGAATTCTTGGTAAAGAATATTCCAAGTTGTTGAATGCTTTTTTGCTATCGTGAAAAACGATAATGCTTCCTGATTTTACATTTTTAAGTACATTTTCTAAACATTTCTCTGGAGTAATTGTTGAGTCAAAATCATAAGAAATGATATCCCACATTATTATCTTATAACCTAGTTTTCTGAGTGGTTTAAATTGTGATGGCTTAATTTTGCCGTAAGGCGGACGAAACAGTTGGTAGTTTTTAGTTTTCAGTTTGGAAATTTCAGTAGTACAAAGTTTTGTGTTTTCAATGTAATCAGAAGTTTCAGTTTTCCATCCATTTAAATGATTAAAGGTGTGGTTTCCGATAGAATTTCCAGACGCAATTACTTTATTGAAAATTTCAGGATATTTTCTAATATTATCACCAATGCAAAAAAAAGTTGCTTTGGCGTTGTGCTGTTGAAGTTGATTTAAAGTCCATTCTGTAATTTCTGGAGTTGGACCATCGTCAAAAGTTAAATATACTTTATTTTCGTTGTTAGGAATATCCCAAACATAATTTGGAAATATTTTTTTAATTATCCAATGTGTTTTTATCCAATTCATACTTCAAAAATAAATAAAAAAAGTGCCAACAAATAAATCGTTGACACTTAATTAATTTTTTTTACTTACAATTATTCCATATCTCTTTCAAATCTTGAGAATCTGTTGTTATAGGAGTTAAATTCATTTTTACTTTTGGTGTAAAATTCTATGTCTCCTTGTTTTTTCATTACTTTCAATAAACTTCTATAGCGTTCAATTGCAGTAATTATATCAGTTGCCATGAAGCTTTGATCATTAGCTTTAAAGCCACTGTAATACTTCAATTCTTCTTTGTATTTGGTCATTAATTTTGAAATTAATTCTCTAGCTTTTTCTTTTTTACCAATTTCATAATAACCAGTTGCAAAAGGTTCTAAAGTTAGATAATATCCATAATAATCAATAGGTGTTTTAGATAATGCTAGATCAATTACTTTCTCAGCCTTGCCAGTTTCACCTTTTTTAATTAATGAATTCATCAATCTTGAAAGATTGGTTCGGTATGAAATAGCATTTCTTCTTGTTTCTGGATCATGATAGATTTTAGTGCTTTCTCCATTACCCCAAGTCCATTTCATTACTAATTTGTACATTTTATCGGTGTCAATTTGTCCCATATCTGGATAATCATCTTCAACAACTGGAGTTTTAATTGGAACCAATTTATAAACCATACCGTCCAATTGAAGGTAGTCTTTCATCCATAAATAATCATCATCACCAAAACTTCCTGGACTAAAATAGATAGGACGTTTCCAGTTATTATTGATTAAAATATCAAACATTATAAGGCGATTTTTATATAAAGCACCACCATTTAAATCAATATCAATAAACGGAACAATTGAGTCATTCTGTTTAGGATTAATGATTTTATTTGCAATTACAGCATTTTTATCGATAGTGAATCTTACCTTATTTGTTGGGAAAAAATTAAGTCTATGACCACTTTGCATTTCTACTTGAGAAAGCGTATCTTCTCTTTTTGCAAAGTTGATGAAGTCTTTTAAGTTCCATCTGCTTTCAACTTTTTTATTAAAAACAACAGCATCTCTATTGTCGGCAACATATTGTTGGTGCTTAAATGAAATAGGTAAGCCTTCAGATTTATAGGTTTTGAGTTTCATTTGGTCTATGTACCAATCTGTCATTAATAAACTAGTGTTTACAATTTTCACATCGGTTCTATAACCTTCAATTTCTTGAGCATACCAAAGCGGAAACGTATCGTTGTCGCCAATGGTAAATAAAATACCGTTTTGATCGCAAGAGTCAAGATAGTTTTTTGCCATTGCAATAGCAGTATATTTTCCTGAACGATCGTGATCATCCCAGTTTTGAGAAGCCATCAAGATTGGCGCTCCCAATAAAGATAATCCAATAACTACTGGTCCAGCTATTTTTGCAGCTAACTTTTCTTTTAACATTTCGTAGATGGCATATACTCCAAATCCTATCCAAATTGAAAACACATAGAAGGAACCAACCAATGCATAATCGCGTTCTCTTGGTTCGAATGGTCTTTCGTTTAGGTATATTTTTAATGCTAATCCTGTAAATAGAAATAATGCAAGTAGTACATAGAAACTTTTTAAATCTCTTTGTGCATGATACATTAATCCAATTAATCCTAAAAAGAATGGGATAAAGAAGTACAAGTTTCGTCCTTTATTGTTAGCGACATCTGATGAAAGATTTTCTTGTGAGCCTAAATGCAGTTCATCAATAAATTTAATTCCGCTTAGCCAGTTTCCATCAAGATTATCATATCTTCCTTGGTTGTCATTTTGTCTTCCTACGAAATTCCACAATAGGTAACGACCATACATGTATCCAAATTGATATTCTACCATAAAACTTAAATTGTCCCATGTAGATGGTTTTTCTATATTTAGATATTCTCCATATGCTTTTAAGAAAGAAACGTAACCATCATTGTCAATTTTGTGTGAAGCGTAAGCTTGTCTAAATTCAGCAACAACATCTGTAAGTTCTTTTTCTTCTGAATATTCAGATTTTATAGTAAATTTTGGAACTTCAGTAAAGTTTATATAACCTTGAATATTGTCTGTGCTCCACATTCTAGGAAGAATGGCTTTGTGCTTATCATCAGTGTTTTGTTCGGCATTTTTATAGTCATTTACAATGATGTATTTGCCAGAATTAGTATCTCTTTCATAGTTTGGTGCTTTGTCTAAATATGGATTATTTTCGTCCAAACCTGCAAAAGCATCAGTATATTGTGGTCCGTAAAACAAAGGATTTACACCATATTGCTCTCTGTTGTAGTAAGCTAAAACTTCAGCAGCATCTGATGGTTTGTTTTCGTTAATAGGCGTGTTTGCATTAGCGCGAATAGGCAACATCATCCAAGTTGAGAATCCTATTAATACAAATAAGATGCATAATAAAATAGTGTTATAGGTTGGGTGTCCTTTGTCTTTGGTGTATTTTAATCCAAAATAGAAAAATGCTATTATTAGTAATAATGCAAAAATTGTTCCTGAATTAAATGGTAATCCAAGGTTGTTTACCATAAAAATTTCGGTTTTCCCGAAGAATGCTAAGGTGTAAGGAAGTAACAATTTAAATATAAAAAGTAAAACTGCTACAATAATAATATTAGCTAAAATGAAATTCTTAATAGTAACTTTCTTGTAATTTTTAAAGAAATATAAAAATCCTATTGATGGAATTGTAAGCAAAGCCATAAAGTGAATTCCAAAAGAAAGACCAACTACCAAGCTGATTAATAAGAGCCATCTGTTACCTTTTGGTTCATGCATTTCTTGTTCCCATCGCAAGCCTAGCCATAACAATAGTGCAATTAATAAAGTTGCCATTGCATAAACTTCAGCTTCAACAGCATTAAACCAAAAACTGTCTGAATAGGTAAATGCTAAAGCTCCAACAAAAGAACTACCTAAAATTACAATACTATTATTTTTGTCGATTTCAGTGTAAGAAGAAATTATTTTTTTTAATAAAATTGTTGATGACCAAAACAAAAACAAAATTGTAAAGGCACTTGAAAAAACCGACATCATATTGACCATCAATGCAATTGTCTCTTTGCTTGTTGCAAACATTGCAAAAAATGCTCCTAACATTTGAAATAGCGGTGCTCCTGGAGGATGACCAACTTCTAGTTTGGCTGCCGTAGCAATGTATTCGCCACAATCCCAAAAACTCATTGTAGGTTCAACGGTTAATGTATATGTTATTAATGCTATAGAAAAAGCAATCCAACCCATTATGTTGTTCCACTTTTTGAAATTAAATGTTGTCATAGTATAATATGAGGTTAATTTGTGCAAAGAAACTATTTTTTTGTGTAATGAAGTAGGACTTAACAAAAAATTCTAAAAATCATTTTTAATGAAAATCAGAATCATCCATAACTTTAAAATCTAACTATTTATAAATATGTTTTATCAATTTTTATTTACAATAGAACTATTATAAGTTTTTAGAAACTGAAATCAATTAAAATGTAAATCATTATTTTAACAAAAATCAAAAATACAGGGTTTTTAGCAATGATGTTTGTTTTTTATTAGCTTTAACCTTCGATTAACCTATGTTGTTTTTTTAAGATCAATAATTATTAAATATTATTAGAGCAAAACTATTTAAATATGAAATAGTTAAGTACTGAAAATGTTTTTTTAGTCAATATTTTCAATAAAAATCATATAAATGTTTGCTTAAAATAAAATTTGTATTAAATTTGCACCCGAATTCAGATGCAAACAAAGCTTTTTAGTTTTAATGTAAATGAATTTCTTAGAATTATTGGTCTATGGTGTAATGGTAACACAACTGTTTTTGGTGCAGTCTTTCAAGGTTCGAGTCCTTGTAGACCAACAAAAAGCCTTTCAGAAATGAAAGGCTTTTTTGTTTTTATTAATTTAGGTTTTCGAAACAAAAAAAACCTCTCCTTTTAAGGAGAGGTTTTTGGATATGATAATGGAATTAAATTATATTTTAAAAGTCACAACTGGTCTAGTTGCGTGATTTACTAAGTCTTCACTAATGCTTCCATTGAAAAAGTGTGAAAGACCTTTTCTTCCGTGAGTACTCATTCCTATTAAATCTGCATCTAAGCTATTGGCAAAGTTCAGAATTCCTTTTTCAACATTAGTGTCATTATAGATGTGTGTTTCAACTTTTTTGACATCAAATCCCTTTAAAAAAGAATCCATTATTTCTTTAGCAGCAGCAGTAGATTTGAAATTGTTAGGAGTATTTACAGTTACTAAGTGTAATGTTGAGTCAAATTTATTAGCAAATTCTACAACTTTTC
>JAIEMH010000069.1 GCA_019752245.1 Flavobacteriaceae bacterium | reverse complement strand
ATGTAGGATTATTATATCAAAAGAAACATTTTAAACCTACTAGTTATGTAAACATTCCTTTAATGATTTACAGAAAACAAGAAGGAAAAGCTGACAAAAAAGATAAAGATAAAGAAGAAGTAACAGATGATAATGTGGTTTTAGACAACTCTTCAGATAGAGTTTATACTCGCGACCAATTATTAGTTACAGGTTTTTTAGATGGTGAAGAAGTAAATATTATTGTTAATCACTGGCCTTCACGTTCTGGTGGTGAAAAGAAAAGTTCTCCTTTTAGAGAAGCTGCAGGAGCGCTAAACAGAAAAATTATAGATTCTCTTGTAAAAATCAACCCAAATGCTAAAATTATTACCATGGGAGATTTAAATGATGGTTCTTATAATAAAAGTGTAAAAGTAGAACTTGGTGCAAAACTTAAAAAAACCGAATTGAAAGAACCTAGAGACATATACAATCCATTCGAACAAATGGCTTTAGAAGGTAATGCCTCTTTATTTTACAGAGATTCGGGTGATATTTTTGACCAAATTATGGTTTCTGAAGAATTTGTAAAACCAGATTACTCCTCTTTTAGATATTGGAAAGCAGGAATATACAACAAACCTTTCCTTATTCAAACCACAGGACAATACAAAGGATACCCTTTACGAAACTCATTGAGTGAACCAGGTTTTAGTGATCACTTTCCTGTATACATCTATTTAATCAAACAGATAAATTAAAAATATAAAGGTTAGTTATTGCTAACCTTTTTTTAATGTCAAATAAAAAACAAAAACATCATTATGAAAAAATTATTCATCATTGCTTTTTTATCTATAGCATCCATTTCGTTTGCCCAACAAACAATTACATCGTCTCAAGCCCAAGAAAACATAGGTAAGGAAGTTACACTAAAAGGAAAAATAGCTTCTTTCAAATTAGCATCCGAAGGAAAATCGACCAATTACATCAATATTGATAAAGCGTATCCAGACAATGTTTTTACTGTTGTAATTTCCAATAAATACCTTGAAGAGCACAAGTTGGACATTGTCAATTCTGTTGGAAAAGAAATCACTGTGAAAGGAACTATTACGGTTTATGAGAAAGATCCTAAAAAGATTCCACAAATTTTCAACCCACTCGAAATTGAAATTAAATAATAGTTGTAAAGGTTAGTTCGTGCTAACCTTTTTTTATGCTTATAATTTAAATTGTCTGAAAAAAACTTAGTGCCTTTGAGACTTTGTGGCAAAAATCCGTAACTTCGTAAAAACAAATTTCTTATGGCAATTGCAAAACCGTTCAACCTCAATAAATGGATAGAAGAAAACCGCCATTTACTAAAACCACCAGTTGGAAATAAAAATATATATGTCGATTCCGACGATTATATCGTTATGATTGTCGCTGGTCCAAATGCCCGAAAAGACTACCATTACAACGAAACCGAAGAACTTTTTTACCAACTAGAAGGCGACATAAAAGTCATCATTCAAGAAGACGGCCAACGCAAAGAAATGAACATGGCCAAAGGCGATATGTATCTCAATCCAGCCAAAACACCGCATTCACCAGTGCGTTCAGAAGGTTCAATCGGACTAGTGATAGAAAGAAAACGTGCCGGAAAAGGCTTCACCGATGGACTACTTTGGCACTGCGACAACTGTAACCACAAACTGCACGAAGTCTATTTTGAATTGCACGACATAGAGAAAGATTTTCTACCTCATTTTAAGCATTTCTACAATTCCAAAAAACTTAGAACTTGCGAAAACTGTGGCACAACAATGGAATCCGACCCAAGATTTATAGATAAAGACAAAGATTACGAGTCTTAAATAGTTAATTTTTTTATGAAGCCAATCCAGCCATACATTCCAAGTTTTAAAAAAGAAACACTATTTTTCTAAGCCATAAAAGGAGCTTCTAGGGTCGCTCTTTTCTGCCAAGAAAAAGTAGTATTTCTTTTTTAAAAAGCTTTCCATTTCTGTCTGGGCTAATTGCCAAAAATTCAAAATAAACTACTATTTTTACCAAAAATTTATAAATCACAAATTAAAACATACAAATGGCATCAATTGCACAACAATTCGGAATGACTGAAGCTTTAGAACTATTAGGCATTAAAGCTATAAATGAAGGAACTTCAACAGGAAATATTAATTTTTCAAATGGAGAAATTATTGAAAGTTATTCGCCAGTAGACGGACAACTTATTGGAAAAGTAAAAACTACAACAGCTGCTGATTATGAAAAAGTAATGCAAACTGCAACAGCTGCTTTCCTAACTTTTAGAGCTATGCCAGCGCCACAACGTGGAGAAATTGTTCGTCAGTTTGGAAACAAATTAAGAGAATTAAAAGAACCATTAGGGAAATTAGTTTCTTATGAAATGGGGAAATCATTACAAGAAGGTTACGGCGAAGTTCAAGAAATGATTGACATCTGTGATTTTGCAGTAGGTTTATCACGTCAACTAAACGGACAAACTATTCCATCTGAGCGTCCAGGTCACGTTATGAGAGAACAATGGCATCCAATTGGAGTTGTAGGAATTATTTCTGCATTTAACTTTCCAGTAGCGGTTTGGGCTTGGAATACTGCATTAGCATGGATTTGTGGTGATGTTTGCGTTTGGAAAGCTTCTGAAAAAGCACCGTTATGTTCTATTGCATGTCAAAATATTATCGCTGGAGTTTTAAAAGCAAATAATTTACCTGAAGGAATTTCTTCTATCATAAATGGTGATTATAAAGTTGGTGAAATGATGACTACTGATGCTAGAATTCCGTTGATTTCTGCTACAGGTTCTACAAGAATGGGAAGAATTGTTGGTGCAACAGTAGCACAACGTTTTGGAAAATCTTTATTAGAATTAGGTGGAAACAACGCGATCATTATTACGCCAACAGCCGATTTAAAAGTGGTTGTTCCTGGTGCTGTTTTTGGTGCTGTTGGAACTGCCGGACAACGTTGTACTTCAACTAGAAGATTAATCATTCACGAATCGGTTTATGATAAAGTAAGAGATGCAATTGTTGGCGCTTATGGTCAATTGACTATCGGAAATCCATTGGATCAAAAAAATCATATTGGTCCATTAATTGATACAGATGCTGTAAATACTTATTTAGCTGCCATTGAAAAAGCAAAAGCTGAAGGTGGAAAAGTATTGGTTGAAGGTGGTGTTCTTTCTGGAGAAGGTTACGAATCGGGTTGTTATGTAAAACCAGCAATTATAGAAGCTGAAAATTCTTTTGAAATTGTTCAACACGAAACTTTCGCACCAATTTTATATTTAATGAAATACAGTGGAGAAGTTGAAAACGCAATTGAAAAACAAAATGGTGTTGCTCAAGGTTTATCGTCTGCAATTATGACCAACGAAATGAAAGAAGCTGAAAAATTCTTGTCATTTGCAGGTTCAGATTGTGGAATTGCTAACGTAAATATTGGAACTTCTGGAGCTGAAATTGGTGGAGCTTTTGGTGGTGAAAAAGAAACTGGAGGCGGAAGAGAATCAGGTTCTGATGCTTGGAAGGTATACATGAGAAGACAAACAAATACAGTTAATTATTCTGATCAATTACCATTGGCACAAGGAATTAAATTTGATTTGTAGTTTTTATTGAACCATATAAGGAATTTAAGTTCATTTAAGACATAATTAAAAAGGCGTTCAGAATTTTCTGAACGCCTTTTTCTATAAAATAAAAACCTTATATTTTCTTGAATGTACTTATATGGTTTATTTAACAGATACTAATTAAAAAGCTTATAATTTCTTAAACCATTTAAGGAATTTAAGTTCATTTAAGACATAATTAAAAAAGGCGTTCAGAATTTTCTGAACGCCTTTTTCTATAAAATAAAAACCTTATATTTTCTTAAATGACTTATATGGTTTTCTTAAGTCCTACTTAGTCTTCTTAACATATTGCGTTAAAATAAAAATACTTTGGTTTTCAACACGACCTTCAATAAGGTTAGCATCATCCCAAACCAATTTTATATTGTGAACAGCAGCACCACGTTTTGCAGTAAATGTTGCGCCTTTTACATCTAAATCTTTTACCAAAACTACAGAATCGCCATCTTTCAAAATATTTCCGTTAGAATCCTTGTGAACAATTTTCCCTTCGTCATCATCTGCTTCTCCTGTTGCTTTTGCCCATTCTAAAGCATCTTCATCAAGATACATCATTTCTAACATATCATTGTTTTTTAAACGCGCATGCATTCTCCAAGAAACAATTTGAACCGGAAGATTTTCGTTCCACATACTATCGCTTAAACCGCGCCAATCATTTGCATTGGTAGTTTCTGGATTTTCTATTTGGTCTTTTAATGTTTTTGTAATTAGAATACAGTTTTCTGGAATGTCATCTGTTTTTGGTTCAACTAGATAAACTACTAAATTTTCATCGCTTCCGCTAATTTCACATTTAGAACCACTTCTGTCTTTTAATCTTTTTTCGGTAACTACGCTCATTTTATTTTAAGGTTGAATATTATAGATTAAATGATGCTCCAAATTGAAGGACAAATTGATTGTTAAATCGATCATATCCAATAGCATCAGGATTGAATTTTGCTAACGGAACTCCAGCTTCAGTATAAATTCCGAAACCACTTGTGAAGAAATATCTTGCGCCAATATGTGCGCCAAAATTTCTTAATCCTAAATCTAAGCCAGGATATAAATCAAACTTGTCACTAATATTAAGGACATTACCAATATTAGCGTTAAAACGTGCTTTTGCATCAAATCTATCGTCGAATTTGGGTGTTCCATAAATATTAGTAGTATTCAACAAATAAGAAACAGCAAATCCGTAGGAGATGTTTTCTCCTACACCAAAGTCGGCCGTGGTTCCAATTCCAGTTGCGTGCTCTTGAAATGTTGCACCAACTTGAAACTTAACATCTCCTTTTCCTTTAAACGCTTGTGCGTTGGCAAAACTTGCAGCCAAGACAAATACTAGTATAAAAACTTTTTTCATTTCTGTTAATTTTAGAGTACAAATATAGAGATTCGATGAGAATGGCAACAATAAAGGGAATAACAATTTAAAAAATCAATTCTAAACATAAAATCCACAACTTAATTATTTATAGATTTCTTCCTTTTTCGTCAAAATATAAATTATGCAATGGTTCACTTTGCCAAAATTCCTTGGAAGAAATATCCATAATCGTTAACGGACCTTTAAAAGCTGCACCAGTATCAACATTCCAAACACAGGCTTTTTTTATGGGTATTGTGGCTCCAAATCTGGTTACTGGCGTGTGACCAATGTAAATTTCTTTGTATAACAAAAATCTTCTTGGATAGAAATCACTTGTTTTCTCAATAGTTTCATCAAGTGCCAAAGCCGTTTCCCACAACGTTCTGTCCCAATAAAATAATTTTGGAAAATGTTCATATAGAACGCCATTCATATTGGTAAAACCTGCGTGAATGAACAATCGGTTTTGCTCGTCTAAGTAATAATTTTGTAACGATTTCAAGAACGCAATATGTTGGTTTTTTTTAGTTTCAGAAACTTGAGAATACGCTGTTACTGTTGCTTCACCGCCATGTTTAAACCACATTCCTTCGTCGATGTTTTCGTTTCTGTTTTGTAGCCAATCTAGAAGTAATTCATCATGATTTCCACGAATAAAAATACAGTTTTGCTTGGTTTGTAAATCAATTAGATAATCAATTACTTGTGGCGATTGGCTCCAACCGTCAACATAATCGCCAAGAAAGATTAAAGTATCAGTAGCAGTAACTGCTGCTCGTTCTATTATTTGATGCAACGCTCGTAAACCGCCGTGAATGTCGCCTATTACTAATGTTCTATTCATTGTTATTTTAAGTCTTTTACAAAAGTAATTCAAATTTTAACATTTTTTACACTTTTAACGTAAAGTCAACAACTTCAATCAAGGTAGTTTTGCTATGTAATATTACAAGTACAATGAATTCCTAAAAATTTTAACAAATAATTGTAGTGCGTTGCTTTGCTATGCTGCTACACAGAAAAAACCACTAATACTATTAAACCATGAAACCAATTTATAACTCTTACAAAAAAACAATAATTTAAAATCGCTCAATAAAACACGTGTTTTATTTTTAGTAGCAATTGCAACAACTTCACTTTTAGTTTCTTGTACTGCCGACGAAATAGAAGTACAGCCGAGAAATAAAACTACAAAAGAGGTGTATCTTCAAAGCAGAGACACTATTCTAAATGTTCCGAATACAACTAATACAACAAACACAGGTGATATAGATCCAATAAAATCACCACCACCACCACCACCGCCATCAAATCCTTAATCCTAATTTTTTTGTAGATTTGAAAAAAATAAACATTTTGAAAAACATAATAATTTTAATACTCTTTTGTGCTTTCTTTTTTAGTTGTAAAAAAGAAAGCACAAATGATTTTAAAGCAAATAAAACTATAGATAGTTTATTAACTGAAGCTGCTAAATCTATAAACACAAATACAAAATTAATAGTTGCCAATAAAATATTTGATGAATTGGAAGGTGATGATCTAGATTCAATTTCTAGAAAACAGAACGTTGAACTTGCAAGAATTTATTATTCATTGAATAACAAGAAATATGTTAATATTTGTAAAAGAATATTGTCTGATCAAAATATAAAAAACTATAATGAAATTTCATTTTGTAATTTCATATTAGGTAACTATTACTACAACGATGCAAAATATGATATGTCATATTTGTATTATTCAAATGCCGAAAAAGCTTTTTTAAAGTTAAATGATTTGGATTATGTTTCTTTTTCGTTAGCTTTTAAAGCCAATATTCTTATTTATAGAAAAGATTTTATTGGATCGGAAGTATTGGCTGTAAAAGCTCTAAAAATTGCTATTAAAAAAAACAACTACGAATTAATTTATAATTGCTATTTAACTTTAGGTAATTCATCCCTTGGTTTATCTAATTATGATAAAGCAAATGAATATTTTCTAAGAGCACTTTTAATATGTGAAAATCTTGTTGTCAATAGTAATTATTCAGCTTTTTCAGCTCAATCATTAAATTATATTTCTGTAGTATATCAAAAACAAAAACAATTTAATAAAGCAATTCAATACGCGCAAAAAGGTTTAAATGTCAAGAATATTAAAAAAATTGATCCCTCGATTTATTCTTATCTAGTAAACAGTTTGGCCTATTCTAAATTCAAAATGGGTGATAAATCATCGGTTAAATATTTTATTGAAACACTTAAAATTGGAGATAGTTTAAAATTTGCACCAATTCAAATTACCTCTAAAACATATTTGGGCGAATATTATTTAGCTCAAAAAGATACTTTAAAAGCTAATTTCTATTTAAAAGAAGCACAAGTTCAATCTCATAAAAATAATATTTTTGAAGATGAATTAAAAATCTTACAACTTTTATCTCAAACTAATCCCAACGATGAATCTTTTTATTCTAGCAGATACATAACTTTAAACGATAGTCTCCAAGTTGTAGAACGTGCAACACGAGATAAATTTGCCAGAATAGAATTTGAAACTGATGAAATAACAACGGAACGAAATAGTCTTTCGGCAGAAAAAGAATACCTCTCTTTTCAACGATTGATTATTTTGGGAATTTCAATATTGTCAATAATTGTAATTGTATTGTGGTTCATGAATAAATCGCAAAAAGCTAAAACACGCGAATTATTGTTAAAACAAGAACAACAAAAAGCCAACGAAGAAATTTATCAATTAATGATTGACCAACAGCAAAAAGTTCAAGAAGGTAAAAATGTTGAAAAGCAAAGAATATCATTAGAACTTCATGATGGCGTTATGGGAAAATTATCGGCAGTTCGATTAAACTTGTATGCGGCATTATACAAAGCCAATTTAATAGAAGACGAAACTTTTTCGCTACAAATAGATGAAATTCAAGCTGTAGAACAAGAAATTAGGAATATTGCTCACGACTTAAATTCTAATTTGTTTTCAGATAATTCTAATTTCATTGCAATTGTAAAAGAACTTTTCACTAAAATAGAAAATCATTCCAAAATTCAGTTTACACTTCACGTTAGTGATGCTGTTAACTGGGATTTAATAAATAATGTTGTCAAAATAAATTTATACAGAATATTACAAGAAGCATTACAAAATATTGAAAAATATGCCGAAGCCAAAAATGTTGCAGTAATTATGACCAAAACAGAAAGTGATGAATTGCAGATAGAAATTTCTGATGACGGAAAAGGATTTGACACTACGCTAAAAAAGAATGGAATTGGACTTAACAATATGAAAAAAAGAGTAGCCGAACTAAACGGAAAACTCGATATTCAATCAGCTTTAAAAAAAGGAACAAAAATAAATTTGATGATTCCATTTTAGTTTAGTACTTTCACGTAAGATATAACTTGTTATTTTATGGAGGTGAAAATTTTAATGATTGACGATCATCCAGGAATGATTGAAGGCTATAAAGCTATGTTGGCACTGAACAAAGAACAGCATACAATTGAAACCAAAGAAGCTTATAATTGCGAAGAAGCCTATAAAATTATTATTGACCCAAACAATAGTGATGCTTTTGACCTTGTTTTTTTAGATTATTCCATTCCAGAGTTTGTTGAACAAAAAATTCACAATGGTGAAGATTTAGGTATTTTAATTCGAAAACACATGCCTAACACCAAAATTATAATGCTAACCGCTCATTTTGATGCCATTAGATTATATAATGTTGTAAAAAAAATCCAACCCAACGGATTATTAGTAAAAAGCGATTATAAACCACCTCATTTAATTGAAGCTTTTGAAAAAGTGCTCTTAGGAGAAACTTATTTTACTCCAATAGTAAATGAAAGAATAAAAGAACCATTGTTTACTAAAGGCTTATTAGATAATTTAGATTGTGAAATAATAACACTATTGGCCGAAGGATTTGTAATAAAAACGATTGCCAATAAAATGAATGTTTCTGAAGATACTATCAAAAAAAGAAAAAGTAAAATAAAAGATTTACTTGGCATAGAAAAAGGTGGTGATGAAGACATTCTAAAAGAGTGTAGAGCATTAGGATTGCTATAGTTTTAATTCATTTTTGTCATCTCGATAAAGTAGAAATCATGTAGGTTGTTCAAATTGTGCAATTCCATTTTCCTTAAAGGGATACATAAACTATAAGATACTATACAACAACATTATCTTTAATGATTTCATGAATAAATAAAGTTTAACATTTTTTACACTTTTAGTGTAATACTACATTTTAAGGTTGTAGTAGTTTTGACTTAACAAATTACTCGAGAATTATTTGTCAAACTAATATTAAAAATCTAGAATGGTTCTAGATTTAAAAACATTAAAAATTTATTTATTATGAAAAAATTAGTATTCGGCGCTACTTGCGATTGGTTACCTTGCGCTACAATGGTATATTTAACATGTTCATTTGGTGAAGCTGATGGATGGATGCAAAACACACCTAATTTTGTGGGAACTCGTAACTGTAGTGTAATTTATTAAGATATGAAAAATAAAAAAAAATATTTATTAATGTCAATCATGTTTTTTTTTCTTGGTTGTGTTTTTCAAACAATTAAAATGTTTTATAACCTAAAAGGAGAAAATAGTATATTCATACAAATTTTAGTAATTGCATCAATAATCTTGTATGTTTTCTACTTAATTTTATTTTTGATAAACATTAAAAATAAAAATGATTAGGTTTATGGATCCTGTATAAATTTACAAAAAAGTATTAAAGCAAAAATAGTTTTCTCAATGCTTATTTTCACAAACTTTGTTAATGCTCCATAAGACATCGACAAATTAATAAAAAGCTGAGAAATAATTGTAAATGGATTGTCGTTTTTAAAGATAAAAGATCTCAAATTTTAATAATCCTCTTACTTTTTATAATTTATTCTTTGCCGTACCTACCTGAAAAAAAAGCATATACTTTACATCCAACTTTTAATTCTATATCTAGGATTTATAACAAACGAATTTAGAAAAATGAAAAAAAGAGTAAAATCATTATTTAATCAAAAAAACAAAAAAAATGACAGCCAACAATTGTCGTCTTTTTTATTTCTTAAAAATTAAACTTTAACGTTTTTTACACTTTTAGTGTAAAATGGGTTTTTGTATACTAAGTAATTTTACGTCATCAAATAACTAGAAAAGAGGCTGACATAAAAGATTTGCATTTAAATAGTAATCTTTTTTATCAGAATAATTTTCAAAATTGCTTTATTTTCCAATTTTTAATAATAATTAAATTTAATTAAACATGAATAACTCAACCTCAAATTGGTTTAAAAACCCTTCAAAAACCCTCGTTTTAATTGTTTTGGCTGTATGGTTTATCTCTTTATCCTTTATTATATATTCCAAAACCGATTCATTTACTAAAATGATGCCATCAACTACTTTATTATTATTGGTTTTGCCTTCATTCATAGTTGTATTGAATCTGGTAATAAATTATAGAAAAAATAAAGGAAAAACATTGTAAATATGAATTAAAAAATAAAAATTTTAATACTACTATTCCTTTTTGGAAACAATGCCTTACTTTACTTGCCAGACAAAAGTCATATACTTTACATCCTAATTTATATTCGTTATTTAAGTTTTATAATAAACGGATTTAGAAAAACGAAAAAAAGAGTGAAATCATTATTTTATCAAAAAAAACAAAAAACGACAGTCAATAACTGTCGTTTTTTTTATGTCTTAAAATTAAACTTTAACGTTTTTTACACTTTTAGTGTAAAATGGGTTTTTGTGTTCTAGGTAATTTTACAACATCAAATCAATAGAAGAGAACCTATTATACATCGATTATGAAAAAAGTTAAAACACAAATCGTATTTCTTTTTGCCTTCGTATTTATGGCTAATGCACAAAAGCAACCGGCAACATTATCTAACAATCAAATGGCGACAGTAATGTCACTTTTTGTAACAAATGTAAAACCAGCTTATCAAAAAGGACAAACGTACAAGGAATTTGAAAAAACACTTTTAGGAAACTGGAACAATACTCCAGAAGGATCAGCATTGTTAAGTAAAGCATTTGAATATATTTCCAAAGGTATTTCTAGCGAACAAATTATAAAAGAATATTCGGGTTTAGAAATGGCAAATGCATACAAAGCAAGTACAAATGCGTAAAGAACAAATCGAAGG
Organism: Flavobacteriaceae bacterium; assembly: GCA_019752245.1. Taxonomy (GTDB): domain Bacteria; phylum Bacteroidota; class Bacteroidia; order Flavobacteriales; family Flavobacteriaceae; genus Flavobacterium. Next base: position 128 of record JAIEMH010000069.1, on the reverse strand, counting down.
ACAGATGGAGTAGAAGTATTTGGAGGAAAAACAAGCGATGTAAATGTTTTTTCTGAAAAAGCAAAAACTAGCAGCTGTAAGTGGTATCAACTAGGCTGTTACATCAGTAATGTTAGTCTGATAAGTGA
>JAIEMH010000285.1 GCA_019752245.1 Flavobacteriaceae bacterium | reverse complement strand
ATCAAGCATGGAAGCGTATAACAATGGTTTCAAAATACTCCCGGTGCTTCGTGGCGCCGAAATAATGTCAACATCTTTATCATGGTCTTTGTCCGTTGGAGCATTTCCAACATAGCTAATAATGTTACGATTTTGAATGTCAATTACCATAATCGCTAGGTTGTGAACTTCATTTTGCTTGTATTGGTTGTAATAATAGGAAGCAATTTGATTCACACGATTTTGCAACGAAATATCTACCGTAGTTTTGATGCGTTTTCCTTCATCAGATTTGGCAATTCGTTGTAATAAATGCGGCGCAATTTGCGGAACATTATAAGGTTTTTGTGGCAAAGGTTCTTGTACCGATAGTTGATAAGTCATTTTATCAATAACTTTTTCGTTGTATAATTTTAGTAAAAGTGTATTGCGTTTTTTGAGTAATTTTTGTTGGTTTTTACCTGGGTAAATCAAACTCGGAGCATTGGGTAAAACTGCCAAAGTAGCTGTTTCTGCCCATGAAAGCTGGTGCGATTGTACACCAAAATAACGCCAAGAAGCCATTTCGAGTCCAACAACATTTCCGCCGTAAGGTGCGTGTGCTGCGTATAATTCTAAAATTTTTTCTTTAGAATGACGAAATTCTAATCGGGTAGCAAGAATGATTTCGATTACTTTTTCAAAATAAGTTCGTTTTTTGTTTTTACGAGACAAACGAACGACTTGTTGTGTTAATGTACTTCCTCCACGAACTACTTTTCCTGCGCTTCGATTTTGTTGAATAGCTTTAACCATCGCCACAGGATTAAAACCCCAATGATAGTTGAAATGTTCGTCTTCATAATAAACAATGCATTTTTTAAATTTATCTGGAATGCTGTCTTTGGCAGGAAAACGCCATTGTCCATCGCGAGCAATTTTAGCCGCTAACAATTCGCCATCATTACTTTCTATAACGGTAGAATAAGGTTCTTCAAAAAGTGTTCTTGGCAATGAAAAATAGTAAACCACAAGAAGAATAAAGGCAATAGCAGATTTCTTTTTGTTGGATTTAATATATTTTAAAATGCGTTGAAGAAACGCTTGAATTTTTTGTTTCATGTTTTGTTTTAAACTACAAAAGGCACAAAAGTTTTTAACTTTTCAGATTAAGAATTATTGAAGACACAAAGAAATTTTAAAATTTCATTTTGCTTTCTTTGTGTCTTTTGTGTTTAAAAAATTACTTCACCACTTCAACCCATTGGCCTTTAGTTCGGGCCAAGAATTCATTGTCATACATAGCTTCACATTGTAATCCTGGTAAATAATATTTACCTAAGTACGAAGCATTTAATAAGATTTTGAACGTTCTTGTTTCGCCACCACGAAGACCGAAATAATAATTGGTTCTATCATCACGAATGTCAATATAATCAGCAACATTAGAAGTTGATTCTCCAAATTCAGTATAACGTGTATTTACAATTTCAAATCCAGAAGGTAGAATTTGCGAAAGTGCAATGTTTTCAACTCGTTCGTTTTTACGATTTGTAAGTGTTACTTCTGCAATGAATTCAGTTCCTTGAGCTATTTTGGTAACTGAGATTGCTTTTCCTTTTCGGTCTTTGAAAACTACATTGGCAGTCAAGTTATTTTGAACTACATTTTCTTTTCCAACAGGAAGAATTCCACTATTTAGGACACGAACGAATATTGTATTATTCTTGTTGTTCTTAATCGTAACCGAATTTTTACCCGAAACTAAAGCAAGATTTCTTTGAGCAATAGTTTTATTGGTAGTAATTACAACTGATTTTCCACCATTAGTATATTGAACAGAAACGCCTTTGCTACCATTACTTTGTGCAAATTTCGACATTGCATACAATCCGTAAGCTGTTGTTTGTGTGCTCATCCATTGGTTGCTAGAAAGATTTTTTGCTAATTTGGTTGCCATTGCAAATGCTTTTTGTTTTTGACCCAATAAAACTAAAGTTTCCAAAGCCATGGCACGATTTCTTTCGTTCGAACCATAATAATAGTAATAACCCTCTTCGTTTTGTTCGTCAATCATTGATTTGCTCAATAAGCCCAAACCTGCCGAATTTTGTTTGATAATAGCATAAGTTGCAGCCAAACGCAATTTACTTTCGTTAGAAATTCCAACCGTTTCACGAAGTCTGTTCATCGAAGCTAAATCGGCTGAACCTGCAATAGCTAAAGTGTAAAGACGATAAGCTTGTGCAAAATCGTTACCATATTGTTTTTCAAAACGCCATTGTTTTGCCATTTTTTTCTGGTAAGAAATCCATTTATTTTTGAAAGAAATGGGTAAAACATATCCTTTTTTCTCAGCTTCAATTAAGAAATGTCCTGCATAAGATGTTCCCCAATCGTCTGCTTCGGCATTTCCTGGCCAATACGAAAATCCGCCATTTGCAACTTGGAAATTTCCTAATTTTTGAATTCCTGCTGTTACATTTTTCTGAATTCTTTGTTTGTAAGTGGCGTCTAAATCCATTACATCATTCAAATACAATTGTGGGAAAACCGACGATGTAGTTTGCTCCACACAACCATGCGGATATTGGATCAAATAATCCAATCTTCGACTAAAATCAACCGTTGGAACCGATGAAACTTCCATTTTAGATTTATTACTTCCGGTTACACCAAATAAATCCCAAGAGATTTTTTTAGAACTGTTTGGTTCAATAATAATATCGGTGTAAGTTGTTGTAACAGGATTTGGATTCGTCACGTCAATTTCGACATCATAAACCGATTTTTCTTTTCCTGATGTGGCGATAATTTGCACTTTCCCAAGTCCGGTAACGTTGCCAACATTCAAATTGAAATACGCCATTTTCTCGTCAGGTTCAGTGAATGTTACAATTTGACTTGCTTTTCCTACGACTCTAACAGCAGTATTAGTTTTGATTTGAAGTGTTACATTTTTGATGTTCTTCTCGGTTGCAAAAAGCGTAACAGGAATCGTAACATTTTCTGATGGAGAAATTTTTCGTGGCAACGAAGCCAAAACCATCAACGGACTTTTTACTTGCGTTGCCTTTTCGGCCATTCCATAAGCGCTATTTTCTTTATTGGCAGCTACAACCATGGTACGAACCGAACCAATATATTTTGGAAGTTTTATTTTGTGCGTTTTAGAATCACCTTTTCCTAATTCAAATGGTCCGAAATACATCACAACTGGTTTGAAACGATTGGCTTTTTTAGCTTTTCCGCCACCTAAATCGGCATCACCACCAATGGCGAAAACCTGATTTACTTTTCCGCCATAAGCACCAATTACATCATCATAGATATCCCAAGTTCTAACGCCTAATGCTTCACGAGTATAGAAATTATCCCAAGCATTTGGAGTTTTGAAACGCGTTAAATCCAACAAACCTTCATCAACTACTGCAATGGTATAAGTCATTGCTTTGCCTTGTTTTTCAGATACTTTTACGTTCACTGTTTGCTCTGGACGAAGCACATTTGGCATTGAAATTTGTGGTTCTAATACCGTGTTTTTATCAATTACTTCTATTGGAACAATTCCATACATTCTTATAGGAGAATCGTTTTTAGTAGAAGCGTGCGGTTGCAATAAAGTTACATTGATGTACACATTTGGCGCCATTTCACCAGTAATTGGTAATGCGACACTAGTTTCACCTTTTTTGGTTTTTGCCCAAAGTGTTTTCACGACTTTAGTTCCGTTTTCTACCGAAATTAAAGCTCTTCCGCCTTCACTTGATGGGAAGAATATTTTAGCCGTTTCACCAACAGCATATTTTTCTTTATCCGTTGAAAAACGTAACATTGTTGCTGCTTTTCCATCTTCATTTTTAGAACGAGCCGACCAATAAGGCGAATCGATGTAAACTCTCGTTCCAGTGGCGTGACCATCATTTGGATCGGAAACACGAATTAAAAAATTACCCCAATCATTTTCTGGAACCACAAATGAAATACTTGCTTTTCCTGAATAATCAGTTGAAACTCTAAAGTTTTTGTATGCAATTGTAGAAGTTGACGAACTATAATTAGACAAATTATCATTGGAAGCATCCCACCACCAACGCGATTCTAATTTGTAAATTCGAACATCTAAATTCTGAACTGATTTTGGTTTTCCGTTTTCGTTTAATGCAACAATATCAAATCGATTTGCTTTTCCAGTTTCTAATAATCCATATTTGTTAGGTTGTGGAGCTTTCACACCAACATAAGTTTGGTATGGAGAATAAGTAGTCGAAGCCACATCGGTTGAAACATCGCCACCTTGTTCGTACACTTTTGTAATAAATGCTGCTTTTAACATTCCTGGAGCTTGACCTTGAAGTGTTGGTTTTATTGAAATAGAAGCACGACCATTTCCATCAACTTTTCCTGAAAAAATATTGATTTCTTCGGTTGAAAAATTACGAGTTGGATCGTCAAAAACGTATTTATCAAATCCTTTGAACGTTGTAACTTGTTGTGAGAATTTGGCTTGAACTTCGGTTTTTAAATCTTTTGCGATAGCACCATGCAGCCACAACACTTGAATGTTATTGATGTTGTTCTTGCTTGTAGAAAGCATAGTTCCATTAAAACTATTTTTGATTTTTAAACGATTAGGTTTAATGGTTTCAATTTTGATGCTTTTGTAAAAACGAGCGCCACCAACACTTACAACGGCTTCCCAATTTCCAGTTGGCGCACTGGATTGTGTTGGAACAACGAATTTGTAATGACTTAAAGCCGTTCCTTTTTGAACCGATTGATAAACTGTTTTTCCGTTTGGATCGTTTAGTTTTATTTTTATCGGATGATTTTCAGGTAATTTATTGGCGTTATCATTTAATATGAACGATAAAAATAAAGTGTCGCCCGGACGCCAAACACCTCGTTCGCCATACAAATAGCCTTTCAATCCTTTTTGTAACGTTTCACCAGAAACATCGAAGTTACTAAGTGAAAGCGAAAGTTCATCATCCAATTTTACATAAGTACTTTGATCGCCTTTGGTTACAATTGCGAAATAGGCAATTTTTTCTAGTTGAAAAGAAGCCATTCCATCGCCATCGGTGCTAGAATCTGCAATTTTTTGTTGTTGATAGTTGTATAAAGTAACAGTTGCACCCGAAACAGGATCGGTTGAAACGATATCACTTACTGCAATTGTGACCGATTTATCTGTGCCACGTTTAGCAATTACGCCTAAATCGGAAGCTAGAATATTCGTTCCAACTTTAGTATTATAGAAATAGTAATCGGTACATGGATCTTGACTGTCTCTGTAATCATAATCTTCTTCATAGTAGTAGTCATCGTAGTTTTCACCACTATAATTGACATCGTTTTCATCAACTTCTTCATCATCTTCATTAGTGGTATTTTCATCTTCAGAAGTTGCAGCGCCACATTTGTACAACGAGTATTTCTTTTTGTATGAGAATTCCACTCGATAAATCGCGCCAGGTTCAGGTTTAATTATTTTAGAAAGATCCAAGGCATAAGTATTCCATTTACTATAATTGAGTAAATTATTTTGCTTCAATTCAATGGTGGTTTTGGCAATAGCTTGACTGACTTGTTTTAGATTTCGGGTGCCATTAATTTCATTGTCTTGAAGGAATTGCATGATGTTGTTTTTGTAAATTTTATACACTTTTACATCAATAGCATTCAAATTGGCTACTTCAAAGTTCAGTTTTAGGTTGTTTGAACTTGGTAAAATAGTGCCGCTTTTTACTAATTTTACACCTGGTTTTATTTGGTCAAACAATAGTTTTTCCGAATAATTTTTCTTCATTTTAAAGCCATAATCACTTTCAATTCCTTGAAAAACTTCAACTAATTTAGTTCCAGCAAATGATTGCTCGCTTGCTACAGTTTCTTCTTCTACTGGCTCTACAACAGCATCTGAAATAGCATCAACTGCAACCGCAGCACTATCAACTGCAATTGCTGTAGTGTCAACTACGGCTTCAACTGCAACTGCGGCTTGCGATGTGCCTTTGTCTACTTCAGAATTTTTGGCTTCATTACTAAAAAACACTTTTAGAACGTTACCCATTGTGGCAAATTTCAAATTATTAGTGTTTTCAATGGCAATTAAACCCTTAAAATCTTGGTCGCTTTTTAATGGATCAGAAAAATTGATGAGTAATGATTGATTGTTTTCGTCACCTATTTTTATATCCAAAACTTTGAATTGATTTTTTCCCGGAATTGGATATTTTACTTCGCCTTTTTGATCGATATCTACATCGTCGCCATCCCAAGCAATTGTGATTTCGCTGTCGTCATCAAATCGTTTTATTTTATCAATAGTAAATTTGAATTCGGTTGCAGTACTTGTAGCTTTGTCGAATGTTACTTTTAAATCGTCTCCGTTTTGAGTTACTTGAAGTAGTTTTTGAGCGTCTTCAAAGCTTAAATTATCGGCAGTTTTAATGGTTCCGTTTAAATAGTATGTGTCTTTATCATACGATTGCAGATCTAATGTGTTGACAATGAAATCTTGCTTGATAGTCTTTACAGAAAAGTTAAAATCAGCTAATTCTTTTGGAGTTTTATCGTTGATCTGCGAAAGATGCAGCGTAATTTGATACAACGTATTTTGTTCCAATTTTTCTTTTGGAATAAACGCAATAGTATTGTTAGAAAGTGCAACAATTTTTCCGCTCACACTTGGAGAAATGTCGAACAAATCGTCGTCGAGTTCTTGGTTGGGTTTCCAATCACTTTTATTGAATGCCAATTGCACACGAAAATCAGAATTAACAGGAACAAATCCCGATGAAAAACTCGAGATATAATCCTTATACAAAGAGAAGTCTGAATTAAAATCGGCAGCCGATTTTTTAGAACAAGAATGCAATACAAATATTGCTAGGAACAAACCGATTAACTTGCTGGTTTTCATTGAATAAAAGGAATTATTGGTTAGAACTTTTTGACTTAAAATTAGGTTAATTTAACATCTTCAATTAATGCTATAACAGAAATATATTTTAAATATTGTAGTAAAAGTAAAATAAATTTTTGGACTATTTTTCTTGTAAAAAAAGTAATGATGCTACTTTCTTCTTTCGGCAAAAAAACGTTTCATTAAGTCACCACATTCTTGAGCTAAAACTCCCTGATTTACCTCGGTTTTTGGATGTAATTTAGCTCCGAGAGTTAAAAAACCTCGTTGTTCATCTCGAGCGCCAAAAACAATTTTGGAAATCTGACTCCAATACAAAGCGCCGGCACACATTTGACACGGTTCGAGCGTTACATATAATGTGCAACCTTTTAGATATTTTCCGCCAAGGAAATTGGCAGCAGCTGTTATGGATTGCATTTCGGCATGAGCTGTAACATCGTTTAATAATTCGGTGAGATTATGACTTCGTGCAATAACTTTGTTGTCAATTACAATTATGGCACCAACAGGAATTTCACCTTTTTCAAAAGCTGTTTCGGCTTCTTGCAAAGCTTTTTTCATGAAGTATTCGTCGGTAAAAATGTTTTCCATAGAACAAAAATAGGAATTCAATTCGTACCTTTGCTACATGTCAGAAAATTTACTTCAAAACATTAATAATCCATCCGATTTAAAAAAATTGGAACCTTCTCAATTGCCTCAATTGGCTAAAGAATTGCGTGATTTTATTATTGATATTGTTTCTGTAAAAGAAGGTCATCTTGGCGCAAGTCTTGGTGTTGTAGAGCTAACAATTGCTTTGCATTATGTTTTTGATACACCAAATGATTTGTTGGTTTGGGATGTTGGTCATCAAGCATATGGTCATAAAATTCTGACCGAAAGAAAGGATAATTTTCACACCAATCGTCAACTTGGAGGAATTTCTGGTTTTCCAAAACGAAGCGAAAGTGTTTATGATACTTTTGGCGTTGGACATTCTTCAACATCGATTTCTGCCGCGTTGGGAATGGCGATTGCTTCTCAACTAAAAGGCGAACATAAACATCATATTGCTGTTATTGGCGATGCATCAATTGCTAGTGGAATGGCATTTGAAGGATTAAATCATGCTGGAGTTACTGATGCTGATTTGTTGGTAATTCTCAATGACAATGCTATAGGAATTGACCCAAGTGTAGGTGCTTTGAAAAACTACTTGACTTCGGTTAAAGAAGGAAAAAATCCAAAGCAGAATAACATGATCAAGTCATTGAATTTTGATTACTCAGGACCAATTGACGGACATGATTTTAAGGCACTAATTTCAGAATTGGAACGATTAAAAAAAGTTAAAGGGCCAAAATTTCTACATATAATTACTACCAAAGGCAAAGGTTTGCAGCAAGCTGAAGATGATCAAGTTAAATATCATGCACCTGGAAAATTTGATAAAAACACAGGTGAAATTCATCTCAAATCGGAAGAAAATTTACCTCCAAAATTTCAAGATGTTTTTGGTTTGACGTTGGTTGAGTTGGCTACAAATAATCCAAAAATTATAGGAATTACACCTGCAATGCCAAGTGGAAGTTCTTTAAAATTCATGATGGATGCTTTTCCAGAAAGAGCTTTTGACGTAGGAATTGCCGAACAACATGCTGTAACTTTAGCCGCTGGAATGGCCACGCAAGGAATGGTGGTTTTTTGCAATATTTATTCTACTTTTTTGCAACGAGCTTACGATCAGGTTATTCATGATGTAGCTTTGCAGAATTTACCTGTAATTTTTTGTTTGGATCGTGCAGGATTGGTTGGTGAAGATGGAGCAACACATCACGGAGTTTTTGATTTGGCCTATTTACGATGCATTCCGAATATGATTATTTATGCTCCAAAAGACGAAATAGATTTGCGAAATATTCTTTATACAGCTTCTTTAGGATTGAATCATCCAATTGCTATACGTTATCCTAGAGGAAGAGGAAATTTCGCAGATTACAATAACCAAATTTCAGAAGGCGGTTTTCAGAATGTAGAAATAGGGAAAGCACATTTGCTTAAAAAAGGTACTGAAATTGCCGTTTTATCTACAGGTTTCATAGGTACTAATGTGAGTTTAGCTCTAGATGAAATTGAGAATGCTGAGGCGATTGCTCATTATGATTTTGGTTTTGTAAAACCTTTGGACGAAAAGTTGTTGCATGAAATTTTTAATGCTTATGAAACTATAATTACTATTGAAGACGGAACTGTAAAAGGTGGTTTTGGAAGTGGAATTATTGAATTTGCAGCTGATAATAATTATACTACAAAAATAAAAATACTTGGTGTTCCAGATAATTTCATTGAACATGGAACGGTTGAAGAGTTGCAGCAAATCTGTAAAATTGACGTTAAAAGTCTTAAAATTCTTTTTTCTACTATTTGAATTTACGATTTTTGCGCAACTTAACTAATTTATTTAATGAAATTACCCATAAGAATTTCTGTAATTATTGTGTTCTTTACAGCACAAAATACTTTTTCGCAAGACATCATTCAAACAAAGAAACCTGATACTATTTCGCATTGGGAAAATAAAAATAGCGTTGGATTTGATATTAGTCAGATAGCTTTTTTAAATTGGAATGCTGGAGGTGTTAGTTCGGTTTCAGGATTGTTGAAAGGAAAGTTTACTCGTAAATACACAAATGGAAACATTAAATGGTTAAATGAGTTGATTTTTAAATACGGAATGAACAAGCAAGATGGCATTGAACCTAGAAAAACAGATGATGCCTTTCAAGTGAATTCTACTTTTGGTTATAGAAGAGATACAATTTCTAATTGGTACCATTCGGCAAAGTTTAATTTTAATACACAGTTTACAAATGGATATGCTTATCCTAATACGGATAATGCTATTTCCAAACCATTTGCGCCGGCTTATGTTTTTCTTGGAGTAGGTGCTGAATATTCTAATAAAGAAAAAAAGATTAATGTTTATATTTCTCCTTTAACACAAAAAACCACTTTAGTTTTAGATCAAAAATTAGCCAATCAAGGAGCATTTGGAGTTACAAAAGCAGTATATGACGATAACGGAATTTTGGTATCGCAAGGAAAAAGATCACGAACAGAATTGGGGTTTTTAATAACTGGTGCTCACAAAAAAGAAGTTTTTAAAAATATAATTATAGAAAACAGAATAAACTTATATTCCGATTATATCAATAATTTTGGAAATATAGATGTTGATTGGCAAATGCAAATGGATTTGGTCGTGAATCAATATGTAAAAGCTAATATTGGTGCTTATCTTTTATATGATGATGATATAAAGGCTAAAAAAGATGTTGGAGGAGAACAAGTTACAATTGGTCCTAAAGTTCAACTTAAACAATTATTAGGAGTAGGATTGGTTTACGACTTTTGATTCATAAAAAAAGCGACTCAATTGAGTCGCTTTTCTTTTTATTATATCGTATGCTTAGTTTTTAATAATTTTTTGAGTGAAGTTTAAGTTATCACCGTTTACTTTTAAAACATACATTCCAGATTGTAAGTTGTTTAAGTTTAAAGATTTCTCTATATTGAAATCTTCATTTTTTAACTCTTTTACAATTCTACCATTAATATCTATTACTTGAATATTTACTTTTCCAACATAATTGTTAATTCTTACGTTAAGTAAGTCATTAGTTGGATTAGGATAAACTCTGAATGAATCTTCATTCTCAAAGTAGTTTACACTTAAAGTACAGTTCGGACCTGGAGCAGGTTCAGAAAAATCTTCTGTTTGATCCAAAGCATCTTGATTTGAACCTGATGAAGCATTTACTCCAACACCTCTATGTGCAAATACATGCCAGATTAAGCAAAAATCTTGACCTCCAGTTGTTGCTTGATCGGCAGCAATAATTGCGTCTCTAAATTCTACTACTGTAGGAGAACAAGGCTGAAGTTTTAATCCGTCAATTACTAATCTCATAACTTTGTTATTACCTCCAGTTCCAGTATAAGTATTTGAATCATGTCCATATTTATTTATATATGCCCAAGTTAAATCCCATAATACAGCTGTCATAAATTCGCCTCTATTATGACTTTCATTGTCATTAGAATCAACAAATGTTAATGGGTTGATGCTCATGTCTGTAGAGTAAGGAAAGCTTCTGATTCCTGCTCCTGAAGTTGGTTCATTAATAGCAAAAGTTCCTATTCCTCTTTGAGAAGTTCCTACATCACCAACTTTCAATTGCATCATTAATGCAAACCAATCTGACCAACCTTCTCCCATTTGTTCAGCATTATTTAAACAACTAGTTGTTAGTCTTCCTCCTGTTAATCTATTAGAAATCCCGTGTCCATATTCGTGTGCAATAATTCCATTATCTAAATCGCCATCAGTATTTACAAAAGGAGAATAATCAGCTGGTAATTGAAGTTTAACATTTACTGGTCCTAATTGCATTTGAGCGACTAACAAATCACCT
>JAIEMH010000029.1 GCA_019752245.1 Flavobacteriaceae bacterium | reverse complement strand
GACTACCTTGCTTTGTTAAGCCAAACAAATCGGGATCAAGTTTTGGAATATCTAAAGTGAAAACTCAAGACGAATTATTATATGCTATTGCAAACGCCTACAAAGAAGACGATGAGATAATCATTGAAAGTTTTCTAGACGGAACAGAAGTTTCTGTTGGTGTAATAAATTACAAAGGAGAAATTACTGTTTTACCAATTACAGAGATTGTTTCTGAGAATGATTTTTTTGATTATGAAGCCAAATATTTGGGCAAATCTCAAGAAATTACACCAGCAAGAATTTCAGATGAAATTGCTGAAAAAGTAAGAACTGCTGCCAAAAAAGCTTACACTATTCTAAAAATGAAAGGGTTTTCTAGAAGCGAATTTATTTTGGTAAATGGCGAACCATTTATGTTAGAAATGAATACAATTCCGGGTTTGACAACCGAAAGTTTAATTCCGCAACAAGCACGTGAAGCTGGAATTTCGCTACAAGATCTATTTACAAATGCAATCGAATTGGCATTGAATAAAGAATAATTTATGATTTTTTTGCTTGGAACAAATTCTCATAAAATTAAAACTGGAACCATAGATAATGTTGTTTGTCCGAGTTGTAGAGCCATAACAAAGTTAAATTATTCTGTTCATTCTAGATATACTCAAATTACATTAATTCCGGTTTTTCCAGTAGATAAATATGCTGTGGTCACTTGTGAAAAGTGTAATTACAGTATTGAACTTGATGATTTAGATGAAAGTACACTATCAAAATTAGCATCAGAAAATAATAATTTAAAAAGTCCAATTTGGATGTTTTTTGGTAGCTTTGTTATAATATGTAGTGTTTTTTATGGCTTATACAGTTATTTCAAATTTGATTCTGAAACTAATTTATTTATTAAAAAACCAATGATTGAGGATGTTTATTATTATAAAGATTCTAAAGGATATTATTCTACTTTTAGAATTGATAAAGTTTCAAAAGATAGTATTTTTGCTACTCAAAATCAATATCAAACCGATTTACCTTATGCAATTAAAGAGATCGATAAACCAGAAAATTATTCCAATTCTAAAATAATTTATTCCAAAAAAGAGCTGTTAAAAAGCTACGATGAAGGAGAAATTATTTCGATAAAAAGAAACTAACCAAAACCAAAAACTATGATTTTTTACGGAACTAAAGCCAGCAACTTAAAAAACGGACAATTAATTAATGTAGATTGCCCACATTGCGAAACCAATACTTCAATGACTTACAGCGTCTTCGGAAAATATGCTCACATCTATTGGATTCCATTTTTCCCTGTTAGTAAAATTACTGTTGCTGAATGTAATAATTGCAAAAAAACATTTGAATTTAAAGAATTACCTGAAGCTATCAAAACCAAATTTGAAAGAGAAAAAGAAAAATATCCTGTTAAAACTCCAGTTTGGATGTTCTCTGGATTTGGCGTAGTTGCTGTTTTAGTTGGTATTGGAATGTTTGTTTCAAGTCAAACCAAAGACAAAGAACAAGCTTACATTAAAAATCCAAAAGCTGGTGATGTATATAGTTTTAAAGTAGAAAAGGAATACTCAACAATGAGAGTTGATAAAGTCACAAAAGATTCTATTTATTTTACATATAACGATTATATAGTTGATAAATCTACAGGAATTGACAAAATTGATATTGAAAAAAACTACACCATAGAAAAAGATGTAACTACCCAAAAGGCATTACAAGAATTATATAAAAAAGAAACTATTTATTCAATAGACAGAAAATAATGAAAAAAGCAATTTTCCCAGGTTCGTTTGACCCAATAACCAATGGACATTATGATATTATCAAAAGAGGAATTTCTTTATTTGATGAAGTAATTGTCGCTATCGGAATCAATGCAGAAAAGAAATACATGTTTTCACTAGAAGACAGAAAACGCTTTATTGAAGAAGCATTTAAGGGTGAACCAAAAGTGAGAGTTATCACTTATGAGGGTTTAACAATCGATTTATGCCGAAAGGAAAAAGCCGATTTTATTCTTCGTGGTTTAAGAAATCCAGCCGATTTTGAATTTGAAAAAGCCATAGCGCACACCAACAGAAGATTGTCTAAAATTGAAACTGTTTTTCTATTGACAGCTTCTAAAACGTCTTATATTTCTTCAAGTATTGTTCGCGATGTATTGAGAAATGGTGGCGATTATACTGTTTTGGTACCGGATTCTGTGAGGATTTAGTTTTCAGTCTCAGTTTTCAGTTTTCAGTTTTCAGTTTTTATATACTGAAAACTGAGACTGCAAACTGCGACATACCTACTCTTCTTTCTTAACCACTTTCCTAGCCACTTCTATCTTAAACTTCTTACCTTTCATTTTTTCATCACGAATGTTGGAAAGAAATACTTTTACTTTTTTAGATTTTACAGCCGCAAACGAAATGAAATCTTTTACTTCAATCAAACCCAAATCTCCTTTTTCAAGTTTTCCTTTTTGAGAAAAGAAACCTACAATATCAATTTTATTCAACTTATTTTTCTTTCCACCGCTTACATAAATCGTCTGAAATTCTGGTGGTTTTGGCAAAGTTGTAGCATTTTCTACATTCAAAACTGCCATTCCATAATCTAAATAATCTGATTTTTTCTCACTTTCATGAGCAACAATATAAGCCGTTCCTGAAGCTAACATTCTAGCCGTTCGTCCGTTTCTATGGGTAAATTCGTCTTCTTTTGAAGGTAAATGATAATGAATAACGTGTTTCATTTCGGGAATATCCAAACCTCTTGCTGCTAAATCAGTTGTAACCAAATAACTAACACTTCCGTTTCTAAACTGAATCAAAGCACGTTCACGCTCATCTTGATCCATTCCGCCATGATAATACGTTGAGTAAATTCCTTTTTCGTTTAAAGTATCGCTAATTCTTTCGGCTGCATCACGATGATTGCAAAAAATAATTGCGGCTTCCGATTTTAAAGAACAAATCAAATTGAAAAGCGAATTGATTTTATCTTTATCCTTAGAGACTACCATTTTCAAAGAAAGATTAGAATTTTCTTCTTCGTTTGGAATAAAATCTAAAACCGTCGGATTTACAACTCGAGTATATTTTGGAATTTCAATATCGGAAGTTGCCGATACCAAAACGCGTTTGTTCAACTTATTTAGTCTTGCAATGATAAAAGACATTTGCTCATGAAAACCCAATTGCAACGATTTATCAAATTCGTCAAGAATTAAAGTTACAACGGTTTCCGTTTTAAAAGTTCCTCTATCAATATGATCGGCAATACGTCCTGGAGTTCCTATTAAAACCGCTGGTGGATTGGACAAATTTTTAATTTCTGTATCAATAGAATGTCCACCATAGCAAACATTTACTTTGTAATCGGTTCCCATTTTTTTCCAAACTTGCTCAATTTGCAAACCTAATTCTCTTGAAGGAACCAAAATCAAACATTGAACCGTAGTAATTTCGGGTTGCAACATTTCGAAAACAGGAAGTAAAAAAGCTAATGTTTTTCCAGAACCAGTTGGCGAAAGAAGTAAAACATTGGCATCATTCAAAATAGCATCTTGTGCCATTTCTTGCATTTCGTTTAAGCTTTCAATACCTAAATTTAAAAGTAAATTGGTAGAATGTGGATTTTTATACATTTTGCAAAGATAAACAAAAAGTAATCAGTGTTTATTAGTACTTGTAGAAAACCAAATTACTTTGCGCTATAACTTTGTTCTTCTTGAAACAACAATTTGATATTTTCATATGAGTTTTTCAAGGCTTGTTTAATTTCTTCAGGATTTAACCAAGCTACTTTCTCAATTCCTTCATTGGCTTGCGGAACCAAAATACCATCATAATTGGAAGTCATTTCATACCAATGCGTAATTTTTAATCTATAAACGCCGTTTCGCTTAAAAACGTGGTAGGTCTTTTGTAATTTTCGAGTGATTTTTAGTTTATCTACACCAGTTTCTTCTTCAACTTCTCTCACAGAACATGCTTCTATATCTTCACCTTTATCGCAACCGCCTTTTGGTAAATCCCACTTTCCGTTTCTAAAAATGAATAAAACGTCACGGTTTTTATTATAAACCAATCCGCCTCCAGCCTTCTTAACTGGAATTTTTTCTTTCACTTTCTTTAAAATTTCCTTTTCATCAGGATAATATAAATAAGCCTTTGAAATTTTATTATTGAACATTTTTACTATAAGTTGCTCAATATCAACACTTTCAAGAAGAAACAACTGAAAATCAGTTTCCTTAGCGACTTCATTTGTCAAAAAAAGTGGTTTATCGTTCACAAAAACTTTATACATTTGTAGTATGATTTTTAATAAAGAAACAGCCGAAAAAACAGCCGAATTGCTTTTACAAATAAATGCAATTAAATTGAATCCGTCAAATCCTTTTAAGTGGGCTTCAGGCTGGAACTCACCAATTTATTGTGACAATCGTCTAACACTTTCATTTCCAGCAATTAGAAATTATATTCGCGATGAATTTTCTAAACAAATAGAAGAAATTTACGGAAAACCCGATGTTATTGCTGGTGTAGCTACTGGAGCAATTGGAATTGGCATACTAGTTGCAGAAGAACTTGGACTGCCATTTGTGTATGTTAGACCTGAACCAAAAAAGCACGGAAGACAAAATCAAGTAGAAGGTTTTCTTCAAAAAGGACAAAATGTTGTTGTTGTTGAAGATTTAATTTCAACTGGAAATAGCAGTTTACTCGCCGTTGAAGCTTTGAAAGAAGCAGGAGCAAATGTAAAAGGAATGCTAGCCATTTTCTCATATGGATTTGATGTTGCGTCAGAAAATTTTAAAAATGCCAATGTTGAATTGCATACATTAAGTAACTACGAACATCTTTTAGAATTAGCGGTAGAAAAGCAATACATCACAGAAGAAGAACAAAAAACATTGCAAGAATGGAGAAAAAGTCCATCAACCTGGAGTGTATAAAAGGTATAAATAGTAGATTTTAGATATAAAATAGTAGATATAATGAACCTAGAAAGCCCAAAAGTAACTGTAGAAAAATCGGCTGAGTATTTATTTACTCAATTATCCGATGTAAAGAATTTTGAAAAACTAATGCCCGAAAATATTGCTAAGTTTGAAGTTCTTGGTGATGATATTTTCAATTTTGGATTAAAAGGTATGCCCGAAATAAAGTTGCGAATGAAAGAAGGAATTCCTTTTTCTAAAGTTAATCTTGCCGCTGCAAGTGATAAACTTCCTTTTACTCTTGTTGCAAATATTGACGTTTTATCTGAAAATTCTAGTGAAGTAAAATTAGACTTTGAAGGCGATTTCAACCCAATGATGGCAATGATGATAAAAGGACCAATTACAAAGTTCATCGAAACTTTAGCCGAAAACATGCATAAACTGTAATAGCTTTTTGAGATAATAAAATGAAAGAGAATAGTATTAAAAGCTATTCTCTTTTTATTTTGTATCAATACAACATCTGAATTTCTTTTATTCCATAGGTTTTTACCGTGTCATCCTCCAACATTACTTCAAGCATTCCTTCGCTTGAAACTCCTTGAATAATTCCCATAAATCTATTTTTATCACTGTCTTCAAAAGGCATAGGAACATTCATTTTAAATAAATATTTGTGGTAATCATTCCATATTTTAGAAGATTGATTGGAAAGTATCAAACTACAATTTCTTTTTATTTGAAAAATAATTTCTTGCCAAATGGTTTCTAAATCATATTCTTTGTTCATTACCAAGGCCATTGAAGATGCTTTTGGTAAATTATCAAACCTATTTTGATTCACATTTAAGCCAATTCCGACAACAGATTCGATAGTATTGTCAGATTTAAAACTGTTTTCTATTAAAATGCCACCTAATTTCTTAGTGTCTGACATAATGTCGTTTGGCCATTTTATAGATAATTTAGGTAAATTATACGAATCTAAAACATGAATAACAGACAAAGCAACAGCAACATTCAAATGAAATATTTGGTCGATATCTTTCAAAACATCTTTAACCAAAGTACTCATAATAAGATTTTTACCACTTTCAGAATCCCATGTAGAACCCATTTGACCTTTACCTTTTGTTTGGGTTTTGGCAACAACTGTTAGGAAATTCTCTACTACTTGCTTTCGGGATAAGCCCTTTAAAAAATCGTTAGTAGAATCTATGGCATCGAGTTTGATTAAGTTCATAGGAATTATTTTAGTAAAACAGTGTTTAAACTTGTGTTAAGCATCAAAAATAATGACAAATTTTGATACCTTTGCAAATTATATAAAATTTAGATGACAAAAAATACAGTTAGTACTGATGTTTTATTAACAAACATCATTAAAGGAATAGAAGAAGTAAAAGGAAATGATATTGATATCCTTGATTTAAGAGCAATAGACACAGCAGTTTGTGATTATTTTGTAATCTGTAACGGTACTTCAAATACACAAGTTAATGCTATTGTTAACTCCATTCAGAAATTAGTTTCTAAAGAACTTAAAGACAAACCTTGGCATGTTGAAGGAACAGACAACGCCGAATGGGTTTTGATGGACTATGTGAGCATTGTTGTTCATGTATTTCAAAAAGAAATTCGCGAATACTACAACATTGAAGGACTTTGGGGTGACGCTAAAATTACTTCGTTAGAAAACAAAAACTAAAAGCACTACAAAATAATGTCAGAAAACAAAAAGCCAAGCGGTTTAAAATTTAGTCCATGGTGGATATCTGGAGCTATAATTTTTATGTTTATTTTGTTAAACATATTTAATAGTTCAAGCTTACAAGATCCAACAAAAATTTCTTCTTCAAAATTTGACCAACTTTTAAATAATGGTCAGATTGAAAAAGTAATTGTTTTTAATAAAGTACAAGCAGAAGCCTATTTAACAGCTGCAGCCCAAAAAGATAAAGCGAATAAAAAAGTTGCTAAGGATGTTTTTGGAAACGCTAACAAAGGACCACATTACACTTTTGAAATTGCTGACGCTCAAAATTTTGAAAATAAATTAATTAAAGCGCAATCAGAAAAAAAACTTAAAGATTACGATTTCAAATTAAAAAGTGATTGGACAGAATATATTGTTGGATTCCTTCCAATGATAATATTGATTGGTGTTTGGTTATATTTCATGAGACGTATGTCAGGTGGTGGCGCTGGTGGTGGCGGAGGTCAAATCTTCAACATTGGAAAATCTAGAGCTAAATTATTTGATGAAAAATCAGAAGTTAAGACAACTTTTAAAGACGTTGCCGGATTAGAAGGTGCAAAAGAAGAAGTACAAGAAATTGTAGAATTCCTTAAAAATCCAGAAAAATATACAGTTTTGGGTGGAAAAATTCCAAAAGGAGCACTTTTAGTTGGTCCTCCAGGAACTGGAAAAACATTATTAGCCAAAGCTGTTGCAGGCGAAGCTAAAGTGCCTTTCTTCTCATTATCAGGATCTGATTTTGTTGAAATGTTTGTTGGTGTTGGTGCCTCTCGTGTTAGAGATTTATTTAAACAAGCGAAAGAAAAATCACCATC
This sequence comes from Flavobacteriaceae bacterium, assembly GCA_019752245.1. Lineage (GTDB taxonomy): Bacteria > Bacteroidota > Bacteroidia > Flavobacteriales > Flavobacteriaceae > Flavobacterium. The sequence continues at coordinate 4,017 of JAIEMH010000029.1, read as the reverse complement.
TATTATCTTTATCGATGAAATTGATGCTGTTGGTCGTGCAAGAGGAAAAAACAGCATGTCTGGTGGAAATGACGAACGTGAAAATACATTGAACCAATTACTAACAGAAATGGATGGTTTTGGTACAAATACTCACGTAATTGTAATTGCTGCTACCAACAGAGCCGATGTTTTAGACAAAGCATTAATGCGTGCTGGACGTTTTGACAGACAAATTTTTGTTGACTTACCAGACATTCGCGAAAGAAAAGAAATCTTTGAAGTACATTTAGCACCACTTAAAAAAGTAGAAGGTTTAGATACTGATTTCTTAGCCAAGCAAACTCCTGGTTTCTCTGGCGCCGATATTGCAAACGTTTGTAATGAAGCTGCTTTGATTGCTGCTCGAAATAACAAAACTGCTGTAGATAAACAAGATTTTCTTGATGCTGTAGATAGAATTGTTGGCGGATTAGAAAAGAAAAATAAAATTGTTACACCAGCAGAAAAAAGAGCAATTGCAGTTCACGAAGCTGGACACGCAACAGTAAGTTGGATGCTAGAACACGCTGCGCCACTTATTAAAGTAACAATCGTTCCTAGAGGTCAAAGTCTTGGTGCTGCATGGTATTTGCCAGAAGAAAGATTAATTGTTCGTCCAGATCAAATGCTTGATGAAATGTGTGCAACAATGGGTGGAAGAGCTGCTGAAAAAGTAGTATTTGACACTATCTCTACTGGAGCTTTGTCAGATTTAGAAAAAGTTACCAAACAAGCACGTGCAATGGTTACTATTTATGGATTGAATGAAAAGCTTGGAAATGTAACTTACTATGATTCATCGGGTCAAGGAGAATACAATTTCAACAAACCTTATTCAGAAGATACAGCCATCACAATTGATAAAGAAATTTCACTTTTAATTGAAGGTCAATACCAAAGAGCTATTCAATTATTGACAGAGAATAAAGATAAATTGTTACTTCTTGCAGATATTTTAATCGAAAAAGAAGTGATTTTTAAAGACGATTTAGAAACTATTTTTGGAAGACGTCCTTATCAAAAAGACAACGAAGATTTAGCTGACTTGACGATTTAAAATATATTAAAACATAAAATATTAAAAATCTTAATTCAAAAAATGCTTTTGAATTAAGATTTTTTTATCTTTGAAAGTTTTCAAGTGATAAATAAAGAATTTTACATACTACTATGAGTCTTTTTAGAAAAATATTTGGTTCAGGCAATGATGCTTCCGATGAGGAAAACCAAAGCGAATATAACACTCCCAAACCTTCTAACCTTCCGGTTGATGACTTATTCACATTTAATTTTAAAAAAAATGGTGGCAAGTTTATCTATTGTGAAAATTTATCTGAAGTTAGAGAACAGTTTGAAAATATACTAGAAGAAAATGATTGGTTTGAAAGTGAAGTTTTGTGTTATGAACCCAAGCTTTACAATCTTTTAGACGAAAACAAATTAACTTATACAAGTCCAAGTAATCCAAAATTCTTTTTTGCAAGTTGCGAAAATTTAATTGCTGACGAAGGTTCGGTATTATTTTCATCTAATCAAATCAAACAAAAAAAGCCAAATGAATTGCCTGATAATATTGTTATTTTAGCAACAACAAGTCAGATATTAGAAACAAAAAGTGATGGTTTACGTGTTATAAAAAAGAAGTATGATAAAGACTATCCAACTAATATTACTACCATAAAATATTTTGAAAAAGTTCAAGAAGAAGATTTCTTAACTTATGGAAGTTGTGCCAAAAATTTATATCTTTTGCTACTTGAAGATTTGTAATAATGAATGAAACTCTAAAACGAGCAATTTCTGGCGCTATTTATATTATTTTATTATTAGCTTCCATCCTATTTTCAACAGAAAGCTTTTTTATCTTGTTCGGAATTTTTCTGCTCATTGCAGTATATGAATTTTGTAGTTTGATTCAAATAAATAAAGTTTTCCCTATACTTTTTGCATTTCTTTTTTACATTATCGTTACTGCTATTAGTTCGTATAGAAGTGAAACTCAAAATCTACTTTTTGATATTTTCAAAAAACGGTATGAAATTACTGTAAATGTAAATCAATTAAATCTTGTTTTACTAGTTATTACACTTGTAGTTTCAATAAAATGCATTGTTTTTTTGTTTTATGATTCTATTCAAAAAATCAGTAATTCGTCTAAATATCTTTATTTATTAGGATATATAATTCTACCATTTATCTTTATTACTAAAATATCTTTTGGAGTTAAAGATTACAATCCTAAAATTATTATTGGCCTTTTTATTCTAATCTGGACCAACGACACGTTTGCTTACATTGTTGGAAAATCTATTGGAAAACACAAACTTTTAGAACGTATTTCTCCCAAAAAAACCATTGAGGGATTTGTTGGTGGAGTTATTTTTGCAGTTATTGCAGGTTTTTTAATATCAAAATATTATATTCAAGCTGGCCCAAAACATCTTGATAAATCTATATTAATTTGGACAATAATCGCTGTAATTGTTGGTGTTATAGGCACAATAGGTGATTTAATCGAATCCAAATTTAAACGAATTGCTGGCGTAAAAGACAGCGGAAAAATAATGCCGGGTCACGGAGGCATTTTAGATCGACTAGATAGTGTTATATTTGTAGCACCATTTGTATTTTTATTTTATCAAATTTTAAATTATGTTTCATAAAGAAGGCGCAAAAATTATTCTTATATCAACTTCATTATTTGTAATATTGTTGTTAGTTTCTCCATTGGTATTTTCAAATCCATGGATATTAAAACCCATTCAACTATTTTTACTTTTATTTCTATTGATTATTTTACAATTCTTTAGAAATCCAAACCGACATTTAGAAGTAAACGATTACAATATTATTGCTCCAGTTGATGGAAAAGTAGTAGTAATTGAAGAAGTTTTTGAACCAGAATATTTCAAAGATAAACGTTTGCAAGTTTCAATATTTATGTCGCCAATAAATGTTCACGTAACGCGTTATGCTACTAGTGGAAAGGTAAAATATAGCAAATACCATCCTGGGAAATATTTGGTTGCTTGGCATCCAAAAGCAAGTACTGAAAACGAGCGAACTACTGTAGTTATAGAAAATAGAATTTTTGGCGAAATAATGTACCGACAAATTGCCGGTGCTTTGGCAAAACGTATCATAAACTATGCTGAAGAAGGAACTCAAGTTCGTCAAGGTGATGATGCTGGATTTATTAAATTTGGTTCTAGAGTAGATTTATATTTTCCGCTTGGAACTACAATTAATGTAAAATTAAATCAAAAAGCTGTAGGAAACAGAACCATAATTGCTTCTAAATAAATGCAAGAAAGAAACCTAGAAACACGTTTTGAAGAAGCCGTTGCATTAGCTAATGCAATGACGCAGTCCTCATTGCCTCAAGATGTGCAACTACGTTTGTATGCACTTTATAAACAAGCTACTCATGGAACAATTGATAATAGAATTTATCCTGTTTATGATTTGAGAAATGCTTTCAAAATGAATGCTTGGATGCAAATAAGTCATTTATCGCAGGATGAATGTAAAGAACTCTATATTGAAGCCATTCATTCATTATCTAAAAAGAAATAGACCAATGAAAAAAATAGTTGTCCTTTTATTTTGTTCTTTTTTTGCGTTTTCTATTGGATCATGTAAAAGAAAGAAATACACCGAAGTTGTTGAAGTACCACTTCCTACTGCCGAGGAAAAAATGACTATTGGAATTCCCGAAGATGTAAAAGCAGATGCAGGTGCATTTGAAATTGCAAAACTTGCTTATAGCTATGATGCATTTGCTCCAAAAATTGATCCATTGACAATGGAAATGCATTATTCAAAACATTATTTATCTTATACCAATAATTTAAATAAAGTACTGGTAGGAACAGAATTAGAAAATATTCCAATAGAAGATATTTTCAAAAAATTAGACATGAACAATGCTGATTTACGCAATAATCTTGGCGGATATTACAATCATACCCTATACTTTGATATCATAACACCAAA
>JAIEMH010000201.1 GCA_019752245.1 Flavobacteriaceae bacterium | reverse complement strand
ATCCTATCCTTGATAGCATCTTCCAATGCATCTGGACAAAGATTCCAAGTGGACAACTCACTATCTATAAAAACAGGCGTCGCACCTTGATATACAATTGGGTTGGCCGACGCCGAAAAAGTCATACTTTGACAAATAACCTCATCACCGGCTTTTACATCCAATAAAATAAGTCCCAAATGAAGAGCTGCAGTTCCTGAACTCAAGGCTGCAACACATACATTAGCACCCAAATAATGTTCTAAATCTTGTTCAAAACCAGTAACATTAGGTCCCAAAGGCGCTACCCAATTGGTATCAAAAGCTTCTTTTACATAGTCCTGTTCCGCGCCACCCATGTGAGGAGACGAAAGCCATATTTTTGAATTACTCATTTTCGTGAAATTTTATAGGTTTTGCTGGAATTCCAACAGCGGTACAATTTCTAGGCAAACTCTTTGAAACAACTGCTCCTGCTCCAACAATAGTGCCACTACCTATGGTCAATTGATTGATAATTTTAGCTCCAGTTCCAACATATACATTTTTTTCAATATGCACTGCTCCAGAAATATTTACAGAAGGCATAAACGATGCGTAATCTTCAACAACCGTATCATGTCCAATGGTACACATCAAATTTAAAGTAACAAATTTCCCAATACTTATGTTACAGGTAATAATACTTCCCGCACAAATAACACAACCAGCAGCAATAGTCACATCATCATCAGAAATACAAACGCTGGGATGAATTATAGTCGGGAAATTCAAGTAGTCATTATCCAAAGACGCAATAATTTTACTTTTAATTTTTGGGTCGCCAACGCCTAAAAGAACAGACGTTTTTCTTGTCACAGCATTTAAATCACTAACGGTTCCTAAAACAGGAAAGTTATTAATGCTCTTACCAACTTCCAATCCATCATCATAATAACCTAAAAAAGAATAAACAGCATTGTTTTTATTCACAGCATCAATAATAGTTTTGACTTCCCTACCAAAACCACCAGCGCCAATTATTACAATATTTTCCATATAAATCTAGTTTACTTACCTTCAAAAGGCTCTATTGTTGCCGCATTCGCAGCGTTAATACCATCACTTTTTATCACTTTCAAAACAGTTTTAAAAAGAATTTTTACATCCAAAATAAAGGATATATTAGCAACATACCAAACATCATATTCAAATTTTTTATCCCAAGAAATAGCATTACGACCATTAACTTGTGCCCAACCTGTTATACCTGGTTTTACCTCATGACGCCTATTCTGAAAATCATTATACAAATGAAGATAAGTAGTCAATAATGGCCTTGGACCTATCAAACTCATATCGCCTTTCAAAACATTCAACAATTGAGGCAATTCATCCAAGGATGTTTTTCTTACAAAAGCACCTATTTTAGTCAAACGTGCCGCATCGGGCAATAAAGCACCAGTACTATCGCGCTTATCATTCATAGTCTTAAACTTCACAATCTTAAAAATTTTTCCGTTTTTACCCGGACGAAGTTGAAAAAAAAAGGGCTTTCCATCGTTAGCGAAATATAAAAAAACAGCAACCAATAGAAAAACCGGCGATAGAAAAATCAATCCGAATAATGCGAATAAAAAATCAAAAAATGGTTTTATTATGGAGGAATACATGACTATATTTTTGTAAAAATAACATTTTTTTTATTCTTAATGTTACACATTTAAGTAACATTTTTACACCCATAAAAACACAGTTAAATGATTATAAAAGTGCCGTTAACAGGAAATTTTAGGTACTAATAGATTTGTATTCTTCTAGTAGGGCATGCCAAACTACGTTTTGTTCAAACGAGCAAACTATCATTTGCCGTGCATTAGCTTTTAAAGCAGCATAACTAGTGGCATCAGAACACAAAAGGAACATCGCCTCATAAATAGCGCTTTCATTTTTTACAGGAATAATAATTCCGTTTACAGCATTCTTTATAATTTCGTTGCAACCGTTAATGTCCGTAACGATAGCCGGAAGCTGCATAGCACCAGCCTGAAGCACCACATTGGGAAATCCTTCGCGATAACTAGGAAAAACCAAGGCATTTGAAATTGCAAAATAAGGACGCACATCATTTTGGTAACCAACAGTAATAATACTTGAAACAGAACCTATAGTAGCAATTGTTTCGTTTTGCAACGGATCTAAATCAGTTTCATAAGCACCTACCAAAAGTAGTTTTACATTAGTTTTTTCTTGATCAAGTTTTTTAAAGGCCGAAATCAATTCGTTTATTCCTTTGTCTTTTACCAATCTTCCAACAAAAATAAAAACAAAATCAGCTTCATCAATACCAACGCTTGTCCTCAGTGCCGCTTTTTGTTCCAAAGTAAATAAATCCGGATTAAAATAGGACGTAGCAATACCATTAGAACTACCGTTTCCGATAACTTTCAATTTAGACGCCTTACAATAGTTATTTTGTTTGATAATTTCAAGCAACCCATAAGAATTTGGATACACATGGGTAGCACTAGCATAAGTTATTTTTTCTACAAAATCGAGCAACCTTCTTTTCAATCCTGTAGCTTCCAACAACGGCAATCCGGCAACAGTATGCAACCTATGAGGAACTCCAGCCATTCTTGAAGCCAACATGCCCACAACACCTGCCTTAGGCGTATGGGTATGAACTATAAAAGGCTTTGTCTTTTTTAAGAAAAAATAGAGTTTAACTACAGCCAAAAAATCCTGTAGTGGTGTAATTTTCCTTGTCATTTCAAGAGGAAATGTAGCAACAGTTTCTTTCGTTCCTATTTTTTCCAAATACGCTTTATCTGACGAAACAGCAATTACATCATACTCAGATGTCATAAAATGAAGTTGTCCTTCCAATAGTTTATCTAACGAAATCGGAACGGTTGTAATGCGAATGAGTTTATTTCTCATAAAGTGATGTATACCATTTTTGAAAACAAAAGTACGTCCAAACTCTAAAAGTATTGTCTATTTTTCCATTAAGATGATTAGTAACAATCGTAGAAACAACTTCATAATGAAATAGATTTTGTTTTTCTACAAACGACTTATCACAATACGAAAGCAATTCATTTTTTAAATTATCTCTAAGCCAATCACCAACAGGAACACCAAATCCTTTTTTAGACTTGTTTAAAAAATCTTTTGGAAAATAATCCTTGAAAGCTTCTTTTAAAATATGCTTTTTATCCCAGCCATTAATCAAATAGTTTTCAGGAATTTGGTTCGTGAAATTCCAAAGGGCTTTATTTAAAAAAGGCGCTCTACATTCTAAAGAACTCAACATACTTGTTCGATCCACTTTAACTAACATATCGCCTTCTAAACTGATAATTTTATCGATAGCTCTAAAATCGGTAATCGTTTTATTTTGTACTCCAACTTTCGATTTATAATAATCCAAACTATTGTCATAAAAACAAGTAGATTGCAAAATCTCTTTCGCTTCAGCAGTAGTAAAACCCAAAGAAATAATATTGTAATAAAAATCGCCGTTGTAATTTATGGCTTTTAAAAGACGGTTCAACTTAAAACGCTTGCCGCGCTTATCATCTTTGGTATGCAACAAACTACCAAGTGATTTTGAAGAAAATTGATGCACTTTTTCGGGCATAAATTGGGTATAGTGCTGATTCAATCTGCCCATATAATATTTATTGTATCCACCAAAAACCTCATCGCCTCCATCACCTGTTAAGGCAACGGTAACAAAATTCTTGGTTTTATTAGCAACAACATAACTAGCCAAACTGGAAGAATCAGCAAAAGGCTCATCAAAATTTAAAAGAATCGCATCAATAGAATGAGTTAAATCTTTTTCAGAAATAATAAATTCATGATGAGTACTACCTATAAGCTTAGCAACCGTTCTTGATTTGTCCGACTCATCAAACGCCTTTTTTTCAAATCCAATCGAAAAGGTATCAATTTTAGTAGAGGAGTTTTGAGACAAACACAACGAAACAATAGAAGAATCTACTCCTCCAGAAAGAAATGTCCCTAAGGGCACATCCGAAATAGAACGAGAAACAACACTCTCTTGCACCAAATCATGAGTGAGGGCTACGCAAGCGCTTTTAGACTTCTGATCATTTTTTTCAAACTTTTGATCTATTTCATGTACAGTAAAATCGAAGGCAGTACAATCAAATTCCAAATAATGATTAGCTTCAAGTTTATAAATAGTTTCATAAATAGAAAAAGGAGCCGGTATATAAGTAAGTTCAAAATACAAAGTAAGTGCCTGCACACTAATTTCAGGCTTAGAAGGCAACACTTCCATAATCGATTTCAACTCCGAACACCATATAAAACTTGCATTGGTTTGGGTATAGTACAAGGGCTTTTCTCCAAAAAAATCACGCGCAATGAAAACTTTATTTAGCGATTTGTCATAGATAGAAAAAGCAAACATACCATCGAGCATAGCAAAGGAACCAACACCATATTTTTCATACAATTTCAAAACCACCTCGGTATCGCTATGGGTTTCAAACGAAACTCCAGATGCCATCAAATCAGATTTCAGACTTTTATAATTATAAATCTCACCATTAAAAAGAATTACTTTTTGTCGATCCGCTGTAAAAATGGGTTGTTTTCCTGTACTTAAATCAATTACCGACAAACGACGCATTGCCATAGCAAGAGCAGTGCTTTCATTTTCAATAAAAAAACCATCCTCATCAGGACCGCGATGCAAAATCCTTGCATTCATTTTTTCTACAACCGATAATAAGGTAGCTTGTGCTACTTTGTCTTTTGATATATAACCATTTATGCCACACATAAGCTGTTGTTATAATTGGTAAAGTTGAACATAGTTTTCAATCATAGTTTCAATAGCATAGTGCGCTGATTTTAAAAGACATCTTGACACTATCATAGCAGTCATATTTGTATCAGAAATCAATGCAGTACAAATTGCTGCCAATTTTTTTTCGTCTTGATAGGGAAATAAAAGCCCTGAATCTTGAACTACTTCTCGCAGTCCAGGCACATCAGAAGCTATAAATGGTTTCCCAGAGGCTAATCCCTCTACACAAGACAAAGACAATCCCTCATATTGTGACGACAAAACTACTACATCTACTGTTTTCAATAAATGGTGCACATCCATTCTAACACCTAAAAAATGAACTCTTGAATTCAAATTACAATCTTGAACTAATTTTTTACTTTGATCCAAATCCACTCCTTCTCCCACCAAAAGCAAATGCACAGTACTAGGCATATAACGAAGGGATTTAATCACGGTAGCTTGATCTTTAGGATATTGAAAGGAAGATACTTGAAGCAACAGTTTTGAGTCATCGGGTAAAGATAATTTTAAATCTGACTTTAAATACGGCTGTGCTCGATTAATTTTAGACAAATCAATGCCATTCGCAATCACAACAAAACGTTCTTCTGCAAAATGCAGGTTCTTCTGCAGCTGCACTTTAACTTCTTCTGTGATACAACTAATTTTAGAATACTTCGAATAGATAAAGCGATCCAGTCGTTTTAGAATCCAAGAGTTCATGCGTCTATTGTGAATAGAATGTTCTGTAAAAACTAAGGTAACCTTAGAAAAACTTATCCATTTTGCTAGGGCTACCCAATACAATGCAGGAAACAAATGAACATGAACAACATCGTAGCCTTTTAAATATTTTATAATCTTAAAAATAAGTAAAGGATTATAAACGCTCGAAGTACCCAATTCAAAAACAACACCTGTTTCAGCAGCTTTAAACTGCTGATAAAAAGGATAAGCAGTACCATTAAGTAGCAATAAATCCATCTGAATTCCTTTATCCGAGTATTTCGGAATAGAATCCAAAAGCAATTTTTCTGCACCACCAGTAGCCAAACTATTAATTACTTGAAGGACTCTCATTTTCTTATTTTTAACAAGACATAAACATGAAACAGTATTCCAAAAGGAAGCGCAAGCAAAGTAATTAATTTACAAGGATTTCCTGAAAAAACATTTACCTTTTTTTGAAAAATACACGACGATATATAATGCATCGACCTAGTAAAAGTATAACTTACTTTTTTAGAATACTGCATCTCAATCAAACGACTGTAAGCAAACCCTTTAGGATGCCTCTTATATTGCTTAAACATATTTAACGAGGAACCATCAGGCAAATACTCTACTATACATACAACCTCATTAAGCGTCAGCATTGTATAATCTTGATCAATCTCCAAATACAAAATACCCAAAGGAACAAATCTTTCATCCTTAAAAACAGGATATTCCCGATAGTTTTTTACAATTTCGGTCCTGTAAATAAGTTTTTTATCACCTGCTATTCTATGCTTGTGGTACAAATCATGCACGGTCGTCTCGGTAAGCGCATCAGGTATTTTATTCCCTATTACCGCACCATTCTTGAACGAATCCAAGGCAATGATTCCTGCAACATTTTTAGTTTTATTTTTAGCCCAAAAATCAAGTAGTTTTGCAACAGCTTCATCAGGCATAAAATCATCAGAATCGATACAAACATTCAACTCCGTTGCAATAGTTGTATAGGCTGTATTATGTGCTCCATGCATCCCTTGATTCTCTTGATATACATACTGTATTTCAATTTTATTTTCGTTTTGCCAACCAGCAACAACTGCTTTAGTAGCGTCTGTCGAACCATCATCAATTACAAGCCAAACAAAATCCTGATGCGTTTGACGAACCAAACTGTCATAAAGTTGACCCAAACAATAGGCTCTATTATAGGTAGGAGTAAAAACAGTTAGTGATTTCATTTAGACCAATAGTATATTTAATAGATAAGAAAAAGCAAAATTAGCAAGCAAAATTAAACCTATAACAACATGCTGATTCTCAAAAAATTTGCGCTTTAACAAAGGATAAACAAGCACCATTCCCAACATAAACCAAGACAAAAAAGCAAATCTATTAGAATAATTAGCCCGAATAACCAAGACCCAAAAACCATTGGCTATTAAAAAAGTACCCACCAACTTAGTATAAAACAAATCATTGAATTTTTTCTTAAAAATAAAATACCAAGCAGCAAAAACTCCGGAAGCACTATACAATAAAAAATCCCAACGAAAACCTACAGTCAAAACAACGCCTTCACTTGCCTGATCAAACTGTCCCAAATAAGCATCTAACTTTTCATCGCCAAAGCCTAAGTTTAGAAAGAAACCCTCCCAAAAACCGCCCAAAGCAAGCGATAAGGGTATAGTCAACAACCAAAAATAAAAATACATTTTAATAGTAGTATAATTAGACGCCACAACATAAGCTCCAACGGGTACTAACATAGACTTATGAACCATTAAAGTAAATAAAATAAACAAGACTTTTGAAGACAATTTATCCCTAGTAATCGCATAAAAAAACAGCGAAGTAGCCAAGCCATTTCGTATACCATTAACACCATAAACCCAAAATGAAAAAGAAGCCACCAACATTAAAAAACAATAAAACCAATAGTCTTTAAACAGTTTCTTGGTAGCCCAATACAAGGGAAACACATACAAGAAAGAACAAGTAAAAAAGAAAATCTCCGCACTTAAAAAATTAGCAAAAAAGTACTTCATGCATTCAAACAAAAAATCTTTTTTGCTGTCAAAAGGAGCTCCATTAACATAATTTGTAAATTCATAATAATAGATAATCATGTCTCCAAAAGCAGCACTAATAGGCCTTAACCCCATATAGAGCGTTATAAATATAAGAATAAAAAAACCAAAGGCCTTCTTACTTTTAAGATTTTCACTAGCGGTCAACTCCGTTTGAAAACATTGTATAAAAACCACCAAGACCACAATCAATAAAAATTGAAAATAAAGTATAGAATAGTATTGTAAAGGTATCATAATTAGAGTTTTCTTTCTAGTATTCTAGCCGGATTTCCCACAGCAATAGTATTTTCTGGAACATCCTTAACAACAACGGCTCCAGCGCCAACAACAGCATTATCACCAACGGTTACACCACCAACAACAATAGCGCCGGCATGCAGGGCAACGTTATTTCCTATAGTTGGTTTTTCACCATTCTTTTCGCCCAAAGTAACCAAATGATTAACATAAACATTACTACCAATTTTCTTGGCATTAAGAATCGTAGCATAAGGATGAGCCAACTGCAAACCACCTCCAATTGCTGTATGAACATCAATAGTAAAAAGAGAATGCTTAGGATAAAAAACCCTCAGTATATTGGAAAACAACCCTCGTGTTCTAAAGTAAAAAAGAGTTCTAAAATAACGGTTAGTGGCCAACAAATAAGACAAATCATAACAATGAGCAAGAACGCCTGTTTTGATTGTTTTTCTAGCATAAAGATCTAAAACAAGGGTTGACCTTTCCTTAGATAAAAGAAAAAGAAGTACATGAGGCAAAAAAAGAAGCTGCCAAAAAAAATAAAAAAAACTTCTAATCATTAGCTCTAAAAATTAATTCATTCCATTGTTGCATAATAGATGCAATCGCATAGTGCTTTGCATTGCGTTCTGCATTAGCAGACAGTTCCAATTGCAAGTTTTTATCACTAGCAAAGGTAATCAATTCCTTTACAAAAGAAGCGTTGTCGTCATAAGCTACCAAAATACCATCTTTGTAATTATGGATAATATTTCTTGGACCTGTCGGACAATCAAATGAAATGACGGGAACACCAACTGCATTGGCTTCTAAAATTACCATCGGGAAACATTCTTGCTCAGAGGTCATCAACAAGACTTTGGCTTTAGCCAATTCTTCATGAATAGCATTAGATTGACCTTTAAACAAAACCTGTTCTTGAAGATTTTTTTCTTTAACTAATGTTGCTAATTTTTCATAATAGTCATTCCCTATTTCGCCAAAGATATGTAATTTCCAGGTAGAATTTAAGTGATGGAATGTACTCCAAATTTCAATTAATTTTTCCCATTGTTTTACGGGTGCAAAGCGACCAACAGCTATCGCAATATTTTCTTTTTTAACACTGCTTACATCAAAGGTAACAGTACTATCCTCTATCGGATTTGCAATAACAACTGTATTAGTAGAAAAATAAAAACCACGCTCTTCTTCACTCAAAACTACCAAAAAATCATATTGGGATTCAATATAAGTCAGCAGTTTATCTTTTAATCCCGAATTCGTTCTACTAAATTTTGTAAAATGAAATTCCTTGATAGTTTTGGCGCCTCCAAAAAGAAAAGGCACTACATAGGTGATCGGAATATGTGAGGCTACAACAATAAAATCTGGCTTTTCTTTAAGAACAAAACGCTGTACAGAAACAATATTTTTAAGGAGTTTTAGAATGTTCTGAAAACTAAAGTAACTCTTTATTCGATTATAATTTATCTTTAAATCACAAACGGTAACTTCCTCCGATAAATTATAAAGTACAGGCTTAGCACCTTGCTCGGTACTTAAAATAGTAACTTCATAACCAAATACAACAGACCAATAGTTTGCTTTTATAGCTACTAATTTTTCTATTCCTCCATGAGAATGCAATTGATCAACCAAAATTAATATTTTCTTCACTTTACCATTGTTTTAAATAAGGCATCCCATTGTGCTATAATAACTTCCGGCAAAAAACGCTGTACATTATGCTTTGCTGCTGCTCCCATTTGCAAACGCAAGGTCTTGTCTTCTATAAGAGTGATAATTTTATCCGCAAACAGTGCTGAATTGCCATTTTCAACCAAAAATCCGTCTTCATTATTTTTTATAATATCACTCGGTCCAAAAGGACAATCAAAAGAAATACACGGTACACCACAAGCCATCGCTTCAATCAAAACCATTCCAAAACCTTCAAACCTAGAAGACATAACATAAACAGAACTTTCCAAATACTGTTCTTGAATATTTTTTACAGGCTCATAAAAATGAACCGTACCACTAATTCCTAAACGCTCCGCTAACGAGGCTAACCCTTGTGAGGCGTCAAATTTACCATAAATTTCCAAATGCCAATCAGGATGGCGCTCATGCACTTTTTGCCACGAAACCAACAAACGATCATACCCTTTTTGAAAACTTTGCTTACCTACGGCAAGTACTTTTTTACCATCCAGCGCAGCACTTTCTTCTGGATAAAAGGTCAATGGATTGGACAATACCATTACATTTTTGCTATTCCACTCCTTCTTATTTTCCTCAGTTAGAACTATCAGTTTATCAAACTTAGCGCCTAAAAAATCCATCAACAAAAACTTAAACTTCGTAAAAAGGGTTTTAAAAGCTCCATCATTTTTACCAACAGCAATAGCTTTAGAAACATGGCGCTCATAAAGAAGTGGACGCGATTTACCAAGTAATATCGGCAGAAAAAAAGCTTTCAACCCATCATCACACACAATAATTACATCGGGATCAATGGTTTTTATGGCCTTTCTAATCGCGGTACGGTACTGTAGGATATAGCGCAATGGATTTCCTCCAACTTGTATATTGTGCAATTGAATAGCAGCACTAAAATTGTAAAACAAATTAGTAGTAGAAGTATTCAAGGTAAGAATATGCACCTTATAATGCAATCGATCAGCCAGATAGCTGGCTTTTATAGAAAGAACGCGTTCCAAACCGCCCGATCCATCAATACCATTTGTTATATAAAGTAGTTTCATCGGATCAAATACTAATGGTTCGCAAACAAAAACCTTGTGTAAAAGGTAAAATATCAAAATGTTGCGAATGAACTCCTATTCCTTTGGTATCACCTTGCGAAAAATCAATAGCGCCACTTCTTCGAGTAACTTTCATTAAATAATGTAAAGCTTTTACTTGAGCTACATTACAAGCAGTAGAAATTTCAGGCAAAATGGCAGCATTAGCCAAAAACCAAGCTAATGTGGCAACAGTAGAAGAGTCATTTTGGCTATCTTTATTAAGAATAAGCCACGACCATGCTCCATTTTCTTTTTGATTAGCAATGGCCATTTTTGCAAATGAAATCACATTTTGAGTCAATTCAGCTTTATAGGGATGATTTTCTGGCAATTCATTCCAAGAATCAATTAATCCAATAGCATACCAACCCAAACCTCTTCCCCAACCAAATAATCCAACAGGTAATTTGGAAGCAACATTATAAGTATGACAAGGTATGAAGGTGTCTTTTAACAGACCGTATTGGTTAAACGCTTTAATTTGATTGATACCGATTTGCAAAGCATGTTCATCATGAAATAATAAACCATATCGAACTAAAAAAGGAGAAATAAAGCCAATGGTATCAACATATCTAAAATCGGGATTGTGTTTTCTGTAGGCAATTATTCCATCGTTTCCTTTTAGGTTTAGTATAAATTGGTACAAAAAGTCGAAAGCTGGTTTGCATTTTTGAATAGTATTAGTGTCTAATTTTAAAATAGCGTATCCTAAAATTACGGCATCAATTTCTGTTGGAGTTCTTTTCCAGTTTCCATTGTCGTCAATTTCTGAAGCAACAAAATCAGCAATTATTTTTGCAGTTTTAGTATCGTTGGTTTTAAGTACATATTGATTTAACCCAACTAATAATGAAGCTTTTTGCCACGATTGAATAGAATTTCGT
>JAIEMH010000191.1 GCA_019752245.1 Flavobacteriaceae bacterium | reverse complement strand
GCAACTTTGGTTCGCGGAAAAGGTCTTTTAAACGCTATTGTAATCAACGATACAGAAGAAAGTGATACCGCTTGGAATATCTGTATGAGATTGCGAGATAATGGTTTATTAGCCAAACCAACGCACGGAAATATCATTCGTTTTGCGCCACCATTGGTTATGAATGAAGAACAATTGCTAGATTGTGTTTCTATCATCATCAACACGTTAAAAGAATTTGAAAAATAGTAAACCACGTAACCTAAACAATCAATTTAATATTTTATGGAAAACCAAAAGAATTTAGAATTAAACGAACAAGCAATCGATGCTCTTAGAGTAAGCGCCAAATGGTCAATGTTTTTAGCTATTATGGGGTTTGTCGGGATTGTGTTTATGATTTTTGGAGCTATTTTTATGTCGTCAGTTATGTCAATGATTCCTCAAACGCCTGGTCCTTTTGGAAATTTGAGAGGTTTTATATCAATTTTTTATATTGCAATGGCAGCTTTGTATTTTGCGCCAATTTATTATTTGTATAAATACGCATCTGATATGAAAAATGCATTACTTTCATCAAGTTCTGATTTAGTTGCGACAGCTTTGGGTTACTTAAAATCACATCATAAATACCTTGGAGTTTCAATTATAATTCTTATTTCATTGTATTTTTTAATGGTAGTTGGTATGATTGTATTTTTTGCTTCAAGCGCAATGTCAGGTTCAAAGTTCTAAATTAATAAATGCTTTTTAAATATAAAAAAATCCGTCAAGTTTTGCTCGACGGATTTTTTATTTCTTATTTTTCGGGTATTACAAACCTTGCATTTGTCTGATTTTTTCTTGTAATAATGCAGGATCTTGTAATGCGCCAAGACCAATCATACTGATAATTGCAATAAAATAGATAAGCGATAAAGCGTTTAAAACTACACCAATAATAGAAAGAATTTTTCCAACATTTAAGTTTTGAAAATTGCTGAATTTTTCAGGTGTTTCTCTATAAAGTTTCATGTCTTTGCTAGCTAGAACTAATCCTATAATTCCTAGCGCTAATCCAACAACTCCATAGCAGCAACATGTTAAAATTGATAAAATTCCTAGAACTAGGACAGCTGTAGCATTGGGTAATTTTTGGTTTTCCATTTTTTTTGTTTTTTTGTTTATATAATTAGTAAAGAAATCTCATTTTGTAAACATACGAAACTATCATAATAACTGCGTTAACTGCGGCTAAAGAAATTACTAATTTTTGATAGTTATGTTTTCTGTCTACCACAAAAAGAACTACCGAAAGGAAGAACAATAATGTAGTATAAATTGCAGGAAACATTGTGAAAGCTGCTGTAAATTCTCCATGAAGAATTAGGTTAAATGAACGCTGGATACCGCAACCAATACAATCGATTCCGAACATCTTTTTGAACATACAAGGCAACATGTATTCTTCCATTTTTATTTTATAACATTACAATTTTACAAATAATTTTTTAAAATCCACTAAACTAATATTAGTTTTCTATTTTTGATTTTTAAATATTTACCCATGAGAAAGTTTTTAATACCGTTAATGATCGTTGCTTTTTTTGTAGCTTTTTGGAATCAAAGCAATGCAAAACCCAACCTGTTTATAACCATAATTTCAGTCGTAGTTTTCATGTTTGGCATGATGCAATTCTCGTCTAAAATTCCACCAAAAGATAAAGATGATGACAACACAATTATTTAATATAGGCGATAAAGTTTCAGTGTTAGACGATGCGATTGATGGAGTAGTAGTAGGTGTCAAAAATACCGAGATTACTATAGAAACTACAGATGGTTTCTTGATGACATATTTTGTCAACGAATTAATTAAAATCAACAATACCAGCGATTTAAATTCATTTATAAGAAGTGAAGCTTTAGTAAAAAAAAGTATTGATGTTTTGCCGAAGAAGAATCAAAATGCGCCCAAATTTAAGTCAGATAAAATTGAAAGAGGCGTTCCGGAATTTGATTTGCACATAGAAAAATTGGTAAAAAATTTTCGTGGGATGAACAATTTTGACATCTTAAATATGCAAACAGAAACGGCAAAAAAACACATCGAATTTGCTATAAGAAATCGCATTCCAAAAATCGTTTTTATCCACGGTGTTGGCGAAGGTGTTTTGAAGGCCGAACTCGATTTTATGTTGAAACGTTATGAGATGATTTCGTTTCAAGATGCCAATTATCAAAAATATGGTTTGGGCGCAACCGAAGTTTATTTTAAGCAAAATGTAAAATAATAGTGCTTGAAATTTTTATCTTTGCACTTCAAAATTCTCCATGAAAAAGATTTATCTCGACAACGCAGCAACAACTCCACTTCGTCAAGAAGTCATTTCAGAAATGATGCATGTACTTCAAAACGATTATGGAAATCCATCTTCAACGCATAGTTTTGGTCGAAGCGCCAAAACTATTATGGAAACTTCTAGAAAATCCATAGCTAAATTAATGGGCTGTAATGCGCAAGAAATTATTTTTACCTCAAATGCTACCGAAGCTACCAATTGGATTCTAAAAAGCGCTGTAAATGACTTAAACGTACAACGAATCATAACAAGTAAGGTTGAGCATCATGCTACATTGTATACGGTAAAACATTTGCAAAAAAAATACGGCATCGAAGTTGATTTTGTAAATATACTTCCTTCTGGTGCTATTGATATTACGCATTTGGTAGAATTACTTTCTAAAGATGTAAAGACTTTAGTTACTTTGATGCATGTAAATAACGAAATTGGATCTGTTTTGGATATCGCCAAAGTAGGAAGAATTTGCGAACAACATAAGGCTTTGTTTCATTGTGATACAGTGCAATCTATAGGAAAAACTGAATTTAACTTACATGAAACACCAGTAGATTTTATTGTTGCAAGTGCACATAAATTTCATGGACCAAAAGGTGCAGGATTTGCTTATGTAAAAAAAGGACATTTATTGCAACCTTTATTTCATGGTGGTGAGCAAGAAAAAGGACTTCGCGCCGGAACAGAATCGGTGCATCAAGTTGCTGGAATGGCTAAAGCTTTGGAATTATCTTATCAAGATTTAGAAGTAGAAAGAAGCTATATTTTAGATTTAAAAAACTATTGTACGTCACAACTAAAATCTAGTTTTCCTGAAATTAAAGTCAATGGAACTGATACTTTCTATAATATTTTGAACGTTTTATTGCCTTTTTCAGAAGAAAAAACTGCAATGATTTTATTCAATTTAGATATGAAAGGAATTGCTGTTTCTAGAGGAAGTGCATGTCAATCGGGAAGTGTAAAGCCTTCTCATGTTTTGGCAGAAATTCTTGCTGATGAAGATTTGAAGAAACCAAGTCTTCGAATTTCTTTCAGCCATTACAATACCAAAGAAGATATTGATGCTTTAATTGACGGTTTGAAAGGGATTTAATTATTTTTTTCTACTTTTTCTGAAGTTTTAGTAACTCTAAATTTTGCTGTTCTTATAATTAAATATAAAGGTAACGATTTATTTATTTCAAATTGAATCGAACCTTTCCTTCTTTATTTTTGGTAAAGTGGTCAAATATAGTTGTGTAATATGGCGTTCAATAATATCTAATGGAATTTTAATAATTCAATAAATTTTAAATAAAAATCCCAATTATTTTTGAAATCTAATAATTGGATCCATTTTAGAAATGTTATTTGAATTAGTAGTTTATATACTATAATTCTTCTAGCATAATTCGTTTTTTATATTTTTTAATTTTCTTGAAATAAGTTGGAGTCCATCCAGTAATTTTTTTAAACTGATGCGATAAATGTGCCACACTACTGTATTCCATTAATATACTAATTTCAGTAAGACTCAATTCATCATATAAAAGTAGTTCTTTTACTCTTTCTATTTTGTTGATTATAATTTAGTTGGCGATTGTTGTGCCTGTAACTTCTGAAAAAAGTGACGCAAGATTGTTGTAATTATAATCTAATTTTTCACTTATAAAATCAGAATAGTTTGTTGTTGGGTGTTTTTCTGAATAATGAATAAGTTCGATAATTGTAGTTTTTGTTTTTTCTATAAGCAAGGACTTTTTATCATCGATTAATTCAAGTCCTTTTTTTAAAAGAGCAATTCTTAGCTTTTCTCTATCTTCGCCAGATATATTCTTTTTTAAATTTACTTCGCCTAATTCGATAGAAGTATGCCTTAATTTTATCTTATCTAATTCTTCTTTCACTGCCATTTTACAACGAAGTGAAACCATGTATTTTATATGTATTTTCATGATATAAATTTAATATTGTGTTGTAGCATATTAGCTAGTAGTTGATTTATATCATAAACTTATCTAATTTCTATTCTTTTGTAAAGGTATACCTTTTTTAGCGGTGCAAAATTAATTTTTAACGATGTTAATTTGTTACATAATTTAGAATTCTATTTACACATTTTACACACAAAAAAATCCGTTTTGAATTAACAAAACGGATTTTAAACTTCGTATCTTGAACCTTTGTTCTTGACTTATAAGTGAATTACTTCGCCATAAGCATCAGCTACAGCTTCCATAACCGCTTCACTCATGGTTGGATGTGGATGAATTGATTTTAGAATCTCATGACCTGTAGTTTCTAGTTTTCTTGCTACAACTGCCTCAGCAATCATGTCAGTTACACCAGCGCCAATCATGTGACAACCTAACCATTCGCCATATTTTGCATCAAAAATAACTTTTACAAAACCATCTGGAGTTCCAGCAGCTTTAGCTTTTCCTGAAGCTGAGAATGGAAATTTACCAATTTTTAATTCGTATCCTTTTTCTTTAGCTTGTTTTTCAGTCATACCAACAGATGCAATTTCTGGAGTTGCATAGGTACATCCAGGAACATTTCCGTAATCTATTGGATCAACATGTAAACCTGCGATTTTTTCAACACAATTAATTCCTTCAGCCGAAGCAACGTGAGCTAATGCTTGACCCGGAGTTACATCTCCAATCGCATAATATCCTGGAACATTAGTTTGTGAATAAGCGTTTACTAAAATTTTATCTCTATCAGTTGCAATTCCAACTTCTTCAAGACCAATATTTTCGATATTTGTTTTAATTCCAACAGCAGAAAGTAATACATCAGCTTCAAGAACTTCTTCACCTTTAGCCGTTTTTACATAAGCTTTTACTCCGTTTCCAGTGGTGTCAATTCTTTCAACGGAAGCATTAGTCATTATAGTAATTCCAGCTTTTTTCATTGAACGCTCCATTTGTTTAGAGATATCTTCGTCTTCAACAGGAACTATATTTGGCATAAATTCTACAATAGTAACTTCCGTTCCCATTGCATTATAGAAATGTGCAAACTCAACACCAATTGCACCAGAACCTACAACAATAAGTTTTTTAGGTTGAGTTGGTAATGTCATTGCTTGTCTGTAACCAATAACTTTTACACCATCTTGAGGAAGATTTGGTAATTCGCGAGAACGTGCTCCAGTTGCAATAATGATATGATCTGCAGAAAATTCAGTTACTTTTCCGTCTTTATCAGTAACATCAACTTTCTTACCTGGTTTTATTTTACCAAAACCATCAATAACGTCGATTTTATTTTTTTTCATCAAGAATTGAACACCTTTGCTCATTCCATCAGCAACATCTCTAGAACGTTTTACTACGGCAGAAAAGTCTTTATCAAATTCTTTAATTGTTAGTCCGTAATCGGAAGCATGTTTTAGGTAATCAAATACTTGAGCCGATTTTAAAAGTGCTTTTGTTGGAATACAACCCCAATTTAGGCAAATTCCACCAAGGTTTTCTTTTTCAATAACGGCTACTTTAAAGCCCAATTGTGAAGCACGGATTGCCGTAACATAACCGCCTGGACCACTTCCTAAAACAATAATATCGTATTTCATTTTCTTATGATTTTCTAAATTAATTGAGATTGCGAATTTAGTAAAAAAGTTTAAAAGTTTGTGAGTTTAAGGGTTTAAAAGTTTGTAAATCTTCTAATCTAAAGAAGCTATTAAATCTTCAATTTCTTTTTTTTGACTAGCATATTTTGCTTGTAATTCAGATCCTTCTCCCATTCTTTTGTAATAACTGTAGGCTTTATCTGCGAAGAATTTTTTATGAAAATTAGAAACTTCAAGATAATTTGGAAATATTTTATGAAAAAGCATTTCATAATAGGCTTGCCATTCGCGTTCCAGTTTGTCTAAAACATAAGGTTCGCGCGATTTTTGACGCACATGAACCATTTCGTGTGTGAGAAGTGATAAAATTAAAGGTAACGGAAATTCGAAAGCATTTTCGGGCATTCTAATTACTTGTTCTTCGCCAAAATCGCCTTCAGCAGTGAATAAAATATAATCGGGTTTTGCTTTTTCGCGTAAAGCAAAACTCTTTAAATTGGTATCTTGAACATCAAATATTTTCAATAACCATTCGGCAGCTTCAATTGTTTTTCCTTCACTATGATAAGCATCAATTGTATCTTTTATTTTTTCGTATTTCATAGGAATAAAATATTAAATCGCTTCTGAAAACTGCGAATCGTACAAGTTTTTATAATAACCATCAACTTTATTAACGAGTTCAAAATGTGTTCCCGATTCTACAATTTTACCTTTGTCCATCACAATAATTTTGTTGGCATTTACAATAGTTGCCAATCGATGTGCAATAACAATTGATGTTCTATCTTTAGTGATAGTTTCGGTTGCTCTTTGAATTAATTCTTCTGAATAAGTATCTATTGAAGATGTTGCTTCATCTAAAATCAATATACTTGGATTGCTTACATAAGCACGTAAAAATGCGATCAATTGTCTCTGTCCTGACGATAACATTACGCCGCGTTCTTTAACATTATAATCATAACCATCAGGCAAACTCATGATAAATTCGTGAACGCCAATTTTCTTGGCAGCCGTGATTACTTTTTCACGAGAAATACTGTGATTATTTAAAGTGATATTGTTGTAAATGGTATCGGCAAAAAGAAAAACATCTTGAAGTACAACTGCAATTTGTGCACGCAAACTTTCTAAGGTGAAATCATTAATATTTTGATTATCAATATAAATAGCGCCTGAATTAATTTCGTAAAAACGGTTTAGTAAATTGATAA
The DNA here is from genome assembly GCA_019752245.1 of Flavobacteriaceae bacterium. Taxonomy (GTDB): domain Bacteria; phylum Bacteroidota; class Bacteroidia; order Flavobacteriales; family Flavobacteriaceae; genus Flavobacterium. The sequence goes on along the minus strand of JAIEMH010000191.1, from coordinate 4,861 downwards.
TAGTTGATTTTCCTGCACCAGTAGATCCAACAATTGCTATAGTTTCGCCAGGTTTTACTTCTAACGAAATCCCTTTCAAAACCTCTTCATCAAGAATGTATGAAAAACGAACATTGTCAAATTTAATTGTTCCATTAAAATGTTTGGCTACAATTGTTCCGGTTTGTTGCACTTCATCTTGTGTGTCTAAAATGTCAAAAACTCTATTGGCGGCAATCATTCCCATTTGCATTTCGTTGAATTTATCTGCAATTTGACGTAACGGATTGAACAACATTGCGATGAACATGGTGTAAGAAAACAAATCGCCAAACGTGGTAAATTTATCTCCATCAAGAATGTGAAAACCTCCATAAAGCACTACAAATCCTAATGTTAAAGAAGAAATAATATCTGCAATTGGAAAGAAAATTGAGTTGTAAAGAATGGTTTTTATCCAAGCAACATTGTGTTTTTGATTAATTTCTTTAAACTTTTCATGTTCAATTCTCTCACGATTAAAAAGCTGAACGATTTTCATTCCAGTAACGCGTTCTTGAACAAACGTATTTAAATTGGCCACTTGAGTTCTAACTTCTTCAAAAGCTACTTGCATTTTGCGTTGGAATATTCGAGTGATAAAAAACAAAATTGGCATAGCAATAACAACAATGCAAGTAAGTTTCCAGTTCATGTAAAACATTATCAGCAAGCAAGTTGTCATTTTTAGCAAATCACTAATAATCATAAAAAGACCTTGACTAAAAATGCGCGCAATTTGTTCAATATCCGAAACTGAACGTGTAACTAATTGACCAACTGGAGCGTTGTCGTAATATTTCATTCTAAAACTCAACATGTGTTTAAAAAGTTTTGTTCGAATGTCTTTTATAATGTTTTGTCCTAATCCATTTGCCCAAAAAACAAAGTAAAATTGAAAAATCCCTTCCAGTAAAAGTACAATTCCCATAAAGGAAACATACATTAATAATCCGTTAGAGTCTTTAGGTTTTATATAACTATCAATTGTAAGTTTCAATAAAAAAGGACGAAGAGCAGCAAAAATTGCTAATAAAATTGCAGAAGAAATAACACCATAAAACAAAATTTTATAGGGTTTTGTGTATTTTAAAATTCGTTTAAATAAACGTACGTCAAACGCTTTTGCTTTCATAAATCATTTTAGATATCAAATTTTAGATGATGTCTATTTTCTAAATTCTATTTTCTTAAAAAAGGATATTCAACTTTCGTCAAATACAATCCGTGCGCTGGAACCGAAAAGCCAGCTTTATTTCGGTCTTTACTTTCTATAATTTTTGTAAAATCAATCAAAGATACTTTTTCTAATCCTATATTTATCATGGTGCCAACAATTGCGCGAACCATATTTCTTAAAAATCTATCAGCAGAAATTGTAAATATTAATTTGTCATTATTTTTTTTCCAATTTGCTTCAAAAATCGTGCAATTAAATGTGTTGACATCGGTATGAACTTTAGAAAAACATTCAAAATCAATATAATTGAAAAGGATTTTGCAGGCTTCGTTCATTTTTTCAAGATTCAATTCGTGCTGATTGTACCAAGAATCGTCACTTTCGAAAGCATTTTTTTTGGTATGAATATGATATTCGTACGTTCTTTTTTTTGCGTCAAATCGTGCATGTGCATCGTCATGAACTTTATGAAAATCCAAAACGGCAATGTCTTTTGGTAAAAACGAATTGAGTTTATGTATTAAATGTGGAATATCAATTTCTAAATCATAATCAAAATGAGCAAACATTTGCTTGGCATGAACACCAGAATCGGTTCTACCAGCGCCAACTAAATCAATTTCTGTTTTCAAAATTGTAGTAATTGCTTTTGTCAAAGTTTCTTGAACAGAAGTTGCGTTTGGCTGATATTGCCATCCGTGATAGTTAGTTCCTTTGTATGCAAATTCTAGAAAATATCTCAAAATTTAGTGTTCAGTTTTCAGTTGGCAGTGTTCAGTTAGAAATGCTTTGGCAAATTTACAAAGATTTTAATTGATAAAATGGCTAAAGTTTTCCTAAATAATTAACTTTGTCAAATACTGAATTTCGATGAATAAATAAAACGAAGTTTTATAATTCGTGAAATTTTTATGAACAATGAATTCGTGTAAATTCGTGCAATTCGTGTCGAAAAAAACTTTGTGATATATCGCCTTTGCAGTAAATAATATGAAAAAAATCCTTCTTCTTTCCGATACACACAGTCATATTGACGATACTATTTTAAAATATGTAAACCAAGCCGATGAAGTTTGGCATGCTGGTGATATAGGCGATTTGGTTGTAACCGATACTATAAAAAAGCTAAAACCACTAAGAGCAGTTTTCGGAATTATTGATGATGACAAAGCTCGAATGGAATTTCCGTTAAATAATAGATTTATGTGTGAAGGTGTTGATGTTTGGATTACTCATATTGGTGGTTATCCTGGAAAATACAATCAGGCAATTCGTGAGGAAATTAAATTGAACCCACCAAAATTATTCATTTGCGGACATTCACATATATTAAAGGTACAATTTGATAAAAGTTTGAATTTACTTCATATGAATCCTGGTGCATGCGGAATTTATGGATTTCATCAAGTGCGTACGATGTTGCGATTTGAAATTGATGGCGATAAAATTCAGAGTTTGGAAATTGTTGAAATAGGGAAGAAGTAGTTTTTTAGTTTTCAGTAGCAGTCATCAGTTATCATAAAAAACTTGAAATGGAAAACTGGATTGGCTTCTAACAAAAAAAATCCGAAACTTTCGTCTCGGATTCTCTTCGCACTAATAAACTAAGTTTATAGGTTTACCTCAATCGGTCAACAGATTTTACAAGATCTTCATCCTTCTTGATAGCTTTGTTGGCCAAAACTAACATTACGATAGAAATGATAGGAAGAAACATCCCAATACCTTTCTCAGAAACTGCAGGAGTTTCTCCAGATAAATTTAGTGAACGATAAACAAATAATCCTAATAAAATTAAATTTAAAATCATATTCAATCTGTTGTAAACAAATTGTTGTTGTCTTTTTTTAAACGATATTATACTTAATACAGTAAGTGTTGTACTTAAACCAAACAGTATTTGGTAAACCATTTTACTCATGAAATAGAATTCTTTTCCATCTTCTAATTTCCATAGGGAAAGAACAAACGGAAGGATTCCTGAAAGTATAAATACAATGGCTAAATAGATGGTTTGAATTCGTTGTAACATTATTACTAATTTATACAGCAAAAATATATTTTCTTTTTTTAAAAAACTATTGCTTGAATGAAATTTATTCGTATTATTGCATAACAAATCCGTAAGTACTTCAAAAACACGGATGTTTCACTAGAAAAAATCACTACACATTTTGTATTGTCAATCAATTACCAAAATATATATATAAACATTTATGTTTGATAGTTCTGCATTAAAAGGAATGAAGTTAACTGAACTTCAAGAAATTGCCAAATTGGCAAAAACCATAAAATTTAACGGTGTAAAAAAAGATGCTTTAATTGAGCAAATTTTGATACATCAGGCCACAACAGCATCTGAAACTACTCAAGAGAAGGTGATTGCGCCCAAAGAAGAAAAAATTAAAAGAGCTCGAATAGCTCCAGATGCTTCGCCTAAAATTGAAAAAAAATCTACTGATTTATTTTCGGAAGATGTTTCAAATGTTTCTCAACCAACTAGCGTTTCTGAATCGGTTGAAGAAGTAAAAGAAATAAAAGAAGTTCCAACTAAAGTTGAAAAGTTTCAGAAAAAGCCAAAATTTATTAAGCCAATAAAACCAACTTTAGAAGAACAGCCATCAGCAGATGAAACTCCAAAAGAAGAAGTTGTAACTTCTGAAACAGCAACTGAAACTACAGAAGAAAATTTGGTTAAACCTAAGAATCCAAATCAAAATCCGAATCAGAAGCATAAAAATCCGAATCCAAACCAAAACGGAAATGGTAACGGAAATCCGAATCAGAATCCAAACCAAAACCCAAATTTCAAAAATAAGAAAAGTCCAAACTTTCGAGATGCCGATTATGAATTTGACGGAATTATAGAAAGTGAAGGTGTTCTAGAAATGATGCCCGATGGTTATGGATTTTTACGTTCCTCAGATTATAATTATTTAGCTTCACCAGATGATATTTATTTATCAACTTCACAAATTCGTTTGTTCGGTTTGAAAACTGGTGATACCGTAAAAGGAGTAGTACGTCCGCCAAAAGAAGGCGAGAAGTTCTTTCCTTTAGTTAGAGTTTTAAAAATAAACGGACATGATCCGCAAGTTGTTCGCGATAGAGTTTCATTCGAGCACTTAACACCAATATTTCCGCAAGAAAAATTCAATATTGCTGGCAAACAAGCGAGTACCTCTACAAGAATTATCGACCTGTTTTCTCCGATAGGAAAAGGACAACGTGGAATGATTGTTGCGCAGCCTAAAACGGGAAAAACAATGTTGTTAAAAGATATTGCCAACGCCATTGCTGCTAATCATCCAGAAGTTTATTTAATTGTTTTATTGATAGACGAACGACCAGAAGAAGTTACCGATATGCAACGTAGTGTTCGTGGTGAAGTTATTGCATCAACATTCGACCGTGAACCAATGGAACACGTGAAAATCGCTAATATCGTTCTTGAAAAATCAAAACGTTTGGTAGAATGTGGTCATGATGTAGTAATTCTTTTAGACTCAATTACACGTTTGGCAAGAGCATACAATACCGTTCAACCTGCATCTGGAAAAGTACTTTCTGGAGGAGTTGATGCCAACGCATTGCAAAAACCAAAACGTTTTTTCGGTGCTGCTCGTAATGTAGAAAATGGTGGTTCGTTAAGCATTATTGCAA
>JAIEMH010000340.1 GCA_019752245.1 Flavobacteriaceae bacterium | reverse complement strand
TTCAATTAAAAAATCCAAGATCAGTTCAATTAATCGGATTGAAACACATCAATCTTAAAGAAGCTTCTGAACAGATTAGAAGAAAACTTCAAAAAAGTGGAGAAGAAACAATTCAAACTTCTATTTCTGAAGCCGATAAAAAAGATTTTAAACAATCTCGATTTGCTCATTTACACAATCATTCCCAGTTTTCTGTTTTACAATCTACCATCGGAATTCCGTCTCTAGTTGCCGCAGCTGCAAAAACAAAAATGCCTGCTGTAGCCATGACCGATACTGGAAATATGATGGGTGCCTTTCATTTTGTTAGTGCGGTTATGAATCATAACAAAGCTGTTAAACCCAAAATTGAAGCCGCAATTGAAAATGGAGAAGAACCAACTGACAATGAAATTATTCCAATCGTAGGTTGTGAGTTCAATATTTGTGACAATCATAAAGATAAAACCAAAAAAGATAACGGCTATCAAGTAGTATTTTTAGCTAAGAATAAAAAAGGCTATCACAATTTAGCCAAAATGTCTTCTATCGCATACATCGATGGATTTTATTACGTTCCTAGAATTGATAAATCGGTAGTAGAGCAATATAAAGAAGATATCATTGTTTTATCAGGAAATTTATATGGTGAAATTCCAAGTAAAATTTTAAACGTTGGAGAAAACCAAGCTGAAGATGCACTAGTTTGGTGGAAAGAAAAATTTGGTGATGATTTTTATTTAGAAATCATGCGCCACAATCAAGAGGACGAAAATCGTGTCAACAAAACCTTGATTGAGTTTTCACAAAAGCACAAAGTAAAATTAGTTGCTACCAATAATACTTACTACGTAAATAAAGAAGATGCAAACGCACACGATATTTTGTTATGTGTAAAAGATGGTGAAAAACAAGCCACACCAATAGGTAGAGGTAGAGGTTATCGTTATGGATTGCCAAATCAAGAATATTATTTCAAATCAGAAGACGAGATGAAAAAATTGTTTATTGATTTACCTGAAGCCATTATCAACGTTCAAGAAATTATTGATAAAGTTGAAATCTATTCGTTGTATCGCGATGTATTACTTCCAAAATTTACAATTCCTGAAGAATTTTTAAATCCAGAGGATGAAGCTGATGCAGGAGTTAGAGGTGAAAATGCTTATTTACGTCATTTAACCATGAATGGTGCTCAAAAGCGATATGGCGAAATTACTCCAGAAATCCAAGAACGTTTGGATTTTGAATTACTAACAATTTCTAATTCAGGATATCCGGGTTATTTCTTGATTGTACAAGATTTCATTGCCGAAGCCAGAAAAATGGATGTGTCGGTTGGTCCAGGTCGTGGTTCTGCTGCAGGTTCTGCGGTTGCCTATTGTTTAGGAATTACCAATATTGACCCAATTAAGTACGATTTACTTTTTGAGAGATTTTTAAATCCAGACAGGGTTTCGATGCCCGATATTGATATTGACTTCGACGATGAAGGTCGTGGTCGTGTTATGGATTATGTAATTAACAAATATGGTTCTAACCAAGTTGCCCAGATTATCACTTATGGTAAAATGGCAACCAAATCAGCCATTCGTGATACGGCTCGTGTATTGGATTTACCATTGTTTGAAGCCGATAGAATTGCCAAATTAATTCCAGGAATGATGCCTTCTAAATGGAATTTGGCACGTTTTATTTCGGAAAAAGAAGAAGACGTAAAAAAAGCATTACGTTCGGATGAATTTGACAAAGTAAAAGAACTAATCGCCATTGCTAACGACGGAGAATTGTCAGGTGAAACCATCCAACAAGCTAAAGTTTTGGAAGGTTCGCTTCGTAATACTGGAATTCATGCTTGTGGAGTAATTATTACGCCAAGTGATATTACTAATTTCGTTCCAGTTACAACAGCCAAAGATTCTGAATTATATGTAACTCAGTTTGATAACTCGGTTGCAGAAAGTGCCGGATTATTAAAGATGGACTTCTTGGGTTTGAAAACCCTTACCTTAATAAAAGATACGGTCAAATTAGTAAAGTACAGAACCGGAATACAATTAGATCCAGATACTTTTCCAATTGATGATGTTAAAACTTATGAATTATTCCAAAGAGGTGAAACGGTTGGTATTTTCCAATACGAATCTCCTGGAATGCAAAAATACCTTCGTGATTTAAAACCAACTGTTTTTGGAGATTTAATTGCTATGAATGCACTTTATCGTCCAGGACCATTGGAATATATTCCATCTTTTGTTCGTAGAAAAAATGGAGAAGAAGAAATAAAATATGATTTAGATGCTTGTGCTGAATATTTGGGTGAAACTTATGGAATTACGGTTTATCAAGAGCAAGTAATGCTTTTATCACAATCGTTAGCCGATTTCTCTAAAGGTGATGCCGACGTTTTGCGTAAAGCAATGGGAAAAAAAGACCGACCAACGTTGGATAAAATGAAACCAAAATTTGTCGAACAAGCCGCTGCAAAAGGTCATGATGCTAAAGTTTTGGAAAAGATTTGGAAGGATTGGGAAGCTTTTGCGAGTTACGCCTTCAATAAATCTCACTCTACTTGTTATGCATGGATTGCTTATCAAACGGCTTATCTAAAAGCGCATTATCCTGCAGAATATATGGCAGCTGTTCTTTCTAATAACATGAACGATATCAAACAAGTTTCGTTCTTTATGGAAGAGTGTAAGCGTATGGGATTGCAAGTTCTTGGTCCAGATGTAAATGAATCGTTTTATAAATTTACGGTAAACGAAAACAATGCCGTGCGATTCGGAATGGGCGCTGTTAAAGGAGTTGGAGCCAATGCAGTGGATACAATTGTCCAAAACAGAAAAGACGCACCTTACAAGTCGATATTTGATTTGGCAAAAAAAATAGATTTGCGTGCAGCCAATAAAAAAGCATTTGAAAGTCTAGCTTTTGCTGGTGGATTTGATTGTTTTAATGACACACACAGAGCGCAATATTTTCATATTGAAGGTGAGGGAATAACGTTTTATGAAAAAGCAATGCGTTATGGTTCTAAGTTTCAAGAAAACGAAAATTCGTCGCAAGTAAGTTTGTTTGGAGAAGCTAGTGATGTTCAAATTGCCGAACCAGTTGTGCCACCATGCGAAGAATGGAGTACTATGGAGAAATTGGCCAAGGAAAAAGAAGTTGTTGGAATTTATATTTCAGGACATCCATTGGACGATTATAGATTTGAAATGAATTATTTCTGTAATGTAAAATTAGCACAATTAAAAAGTTTGGATTTATTGATTGGCAAGAATCTAACTTTTGGAGGAATTGTAACCAATGTGCAATATCGAACTGGAAAAAACGGAAAAGATTGGGCAATGTTTACTTTGGAGGGTTATGATGAAAGTCACGATTTCAGGATTTTTAACGAAGAATATTTGAAATTCCGTCATTTCTTAGTGAATAATCAATTTATTTATTTCAAAATTGGCGTTAAAGACGGTTGGGTAAATCGTGATACCGGAAAAAAATCAGATCCGCAAATTACCTTTCAAGATGCTAAACTTTTGGCCGATGTTTTGCCAACCTTTGCTAAAAAACTTTCTATTCAATTGAATATTTACGATTTACAACAGAATTTAATTCAGCAATTGAATGAGGTTTTTAAAGCTAATGAAGGCGATAATCAAGTAAGTTTTGAAGTAGTAGAAACAGAAAAAATAAAAAAACAACCTGAAGTTGCACAAGAAATAATTTCGATGAAAACTCCAGTTCTAATTGAAAATGATTCAGAAAATGATTCAGAAGTTGATATTGATAATTTAGATATTGATTCGGAAATTGATGAAGACACTATTGTTTTAGCTCCTCCAACAGAAATAGAAGAAATCAGAGTAATAACCAGATTAGCGATGCCAAGTAGAAAGTTGAAAATTAAAATTTCTAAAGAATTATTGGAAGAATTGGATAGATTGCAAGTGAATTTTAAATTGAATTAACAATCAATTTCATAAATACATTCATAATCAAAACTAATTTTGAAATGCAACAAATAGAAAAAATAATGTTTAAATTTGCACTTACAATTTGTAAATAAAAAAATAGAAAATATGGCATTAGCAATAACAGACGCGACTTTTGACGAAGTAGTATTAAAATCAGACAAACCAGTAGTAGTAGATTTTTGGGCAGCTTGGTGTGGACCATGTAGAATGGTTGGTCCAGTTATCGACGAAATAGCAACTGAATATGAAGGAAAAGCAACAGTAGGAAAAGTTGACGTTGACGCAAACCAAGAATTTGCTGCAAAATACGGAGTTAGAAACATTCCAACCGTTTTAATTTTCCAAAATGGAGAAGTTGTTGGTCGTCAAGTTGGTGTTGCACCAAAGAAAACATATACCGATGCAGTAGATGCGTTGTTACAATAAAAAGACTAAATAATAGTTTTCAGAACCTTTCAAGACACAATTTTGAAAGGTTTTTTATTTATAGTTTCAGTGTAAAAGTAGTTCCTTGATTGACTGTTGAATCTACAGAAATCTCACAATCAATAGCTTTTGCTAAATCACGAATTAAATGTAAACCCAATCCAGTTTTAATTCCGACTACTTCTTTATCGTCATATAATGCTTTAAATTGTTCTTTGCTTGCGCCTGGACCATTATCGGTTACAGATAAATAGGAAACATCATTTTCTTGCCAAGCTTTCCATGTTATTTTTGGATTTGATATTGATGTAAATACGTTAATGGCGTTACTTGTCAAATTTCTTACTATAGTTTTTAGATAATTTTCATCTGTAAAAATGCTAATATTATCATGGTTTTGATAGTCAAAATCTATCTTTTGATATCCTGAAAACACTTTTTTCGTATCTTCAAATAATTGATTTATCGACACATTTTTTGGTTGAGGTTTGAAGTTTTCCATTTGACCTTTACTCCATAACAAAATATCTTCCATGGAAGAAAGCAAATCTTCAGCTCCAGAAATGGTTTTGTTTTGCATTCGGTTTTTGGTTTCTTCATCTAACAATTCGGGACTGTCTTTTTGTAAATGTAGAAAATGAATTAAGTTAGCAACCGGACTTCTTAAATCGTGATTCAAAATACTAAAAAATCGCGTTTTGGTTTTGTTAGCTTGGTCGAGCTCGGCATTCAAAAGTTGTAATTTTTCGTTTGTTTTTTTACGATTACGACTTTGATAAAATAATAAACCTCCAATAATTGCAAGTAATCCAATTCCGAAAAGGTAGAACCACTTTTGTTTTTTCTCTTGCTCAATTATTTTTTGATTGAGTTGAATTTCTTTGTCTTTTTCACCTATTTTAAAAGAAGATTCTACATTTAAAATTTTATTTTTTGTATCAATAGAATTTAAAGAATCATATAAAATTACACATTCTTTAAAATAATCATTGGCATTTTTATAATCCTTTTTTGATTCATAAACATAACTCAAGCATTCTAATGAATACTGCAAATTTTTACCTCTGTGCTTAATTTTTTTACAATTGTTAACTTGTTCCAGAAGTAGCTTTTCAGCTTTGTTTAATGCTTCCGCTCTCGATAAATTATTTTCTTTTTGCAATTTTTCATCCTCTGCTATTTCTCTGTAAAAATTAGCAATTGAAATATTATTGGATATTGATAATAAGCTATTAGGCTGATATTTGTCCCACAATGTTTTGGATTTCAAATAATACTCAATTTTTTTATTTGAATCTTTCAACAAATCGCCGTAGTTGGTATACGTTATTGCCAACTGCTCAAAATCTTTTTCTGTTTTAGAAAATTCAATACTTTTTTCAAGAGCATCAAAAGCTTTGACAGAATCTTTTTTGCTAAAGTAAATATCACTTTTAATAGACCAAATTCTATCCAATTGAGATAAATCTTTAGTCTTTTTAGCAACTTTTTCTGCTAATTCAGCATAATAAAACGCTTTTTCAAGATTGTCTTGACTCGAAAAAACACCTTCCATATTAAGTAATAAATCAATATTGTACGGAATTACTTTATAAGCTTTTATGTAATAGTCCATTGCTGTTTTATGATCACCAATAAAGAAGTATTCTGCACCAATATTTATATCACACAAGGCTTTATTTTTTTCTTTTTCTTTTATTGATAAATTGGAATCACTGTCAAATAAATCACGTGCAATTTGTTGGTATTCTATAGCCTTATAATACTGACTATTCTTTTTGTAGTAAGCACCTATTTTCTTGGATGTTTCTGCTTTTTTGATGCCTTTTTGACTTGAAAATTCATGCATTAATGAATCCAATTTTTTGTCCTTTTTTTCTTGTGAAAAACAAAAAAATGTACTTAAAAAAACAAGTAATAAAAATAGTTTTCTCATAAACTCAAATTCTCTTTATAACTTCTACCAATAGGAATTAGTGTTCCATTGTTGAGTAAAAGTTCGTTGGTCATTTTTTTGTCAATGTATTGTTTTTGAACCGCAAAACTTCTGTGAGTTCTTATAAATGATTGAAAATGAGATTCTTTTAAAAGATTTCCGATACTAGTCAATACACAATGTTTTTTGGTAGAAGTAACAATTTTAGTATAATCTTTCAACGCTTCGAGATACAAAATGTCATGTAATTTCACTTTGCTTTCTGTATGTCCTTCTTTGATATAAAACACATCGCCACCAATGGTCGATTCAAATAATTGTGCCTTGTGTTTCAACTCCATATAATCTTCAATTTTACTCATTGTTTGAGTAAATCGATCTATTTTAATGGGTTTTACTATGAAATCTAACGTATCCAATTCAAAACTTTCTACCGCGTGTTCAGGATGTGCCGTTATGTAAATACAAACTGGAACTTCCATAGCTTTTTTGCGAAAATCCAATCCGTTTAGCGATGGCATATCAATGTCTAAAAAAAGAATATCAATTTTTTCTTTTTCTAATAGTGGTAAGGCATCTTCGGCATTTTCAAAAACACCAATAATCTTTAAGTTCGAAAACCTTTTTGCATACGAAACAACCGTTAATCGGTCAATCTCGTCGTCATCGATAATTATACAATTAAAAGGAATCATTTGGCTAAAAAGTTTATCAAATATATAAATATTTTGATAAAAATGTTATCTATCTATTTAAAACGTTGTTGGTCTATTTCCTTTTTCGAATTTTAATAGAAATATAGAATTTTACCAAAAAAACATAATGAATATCAAAATTTTATTTCAAAAAAAATATAGTGTAGTCCTATTTTACTTTTCTATAATTGCCATGGCATACTCACAATCTAAAACTGATTGTAATACCATTTTTGTTTGTATTTCAAAAGAAAATTACGCACAATTATTTCAAAATTCATTTGTAAAAGACACTCTTTTTCTTTGCAAAGAAAATTCAACTACAACTACAACTGATTCTTATACAGGAAAATACTTATTAGGAGAATTTGGTACAATAGAATTTATTCAACCATCTGAAAATATAAACTTTGGTGATAAGTTGAACGATATTGGAATTGAATTTAAAACTAGAAGGAAAGGTGATTTAGTTCAATTAAAAAATAAAGCTACTCCAAATAAATGCGTAATTGAAGATATTTCTATAAATGAGTCTGACAAAACTTATCCGTGGTATAGTGAGTTTAAATTAGTTAAACACCCTACTAATTTTGAGGTTTCAATTTTAGAATATAGTCCTAATTATCTAGAAGAACTTGGCTTTTCAAAAGAAAAATTGAATGAAGAAATCTCACCCTCAACTTATAACCAAATAGTTTACCAAGGCAAAGCATATCCTAGAAAATTTAAATCATTCAAATCTGTTTCGATAGAAGTAAACTCAGAAGGTAAAAAGTATTTAAAACAAATGGCTAAAAATTACAAATTCAATTTCAACGAGAATTTTGTTATGTGCAACGATTTTATCATTTACTACAAATTGAATAGAAAAATAAAAAAAACCATCTTAAAAAATATTGAAATCAATCTTACGGAATCTATAACTAATAAAGAAATAACAGTATCAGAAAGCATTGCAATCTCCATCACTAACAATAATGCTAAAATTATATTTAAAAACTAAAATTATGAAAAAAATACTTAGTTATTCCCTTTTATTACTTTGTCTACAAACAGTAAAAGCTCAAAAAAAATGGTTCGCGATTTACCAAGACTCAGTTGCATTAGTAAAAGAAGCAACTAAAATCTCAGAAAAATTTAAAAAAGACGTTTATAAATTTAAAAAAGACGACAAATTCACAACCACAACTATTTTAAATACAACACCTTATTTAATTTTTTATGATGGGCAAAATAGAGTGAATATTCCACTATGGAGTCAAGTTTTACCCGAATTAAAAGCCTTTACAAAAGAAGTTACGGGTAGCGAAGAAGAAGGTAAAAGAATGTTTGGTTTGTTCTTTAACGGATTCTATTTGATTCACGAATATGGGCACGCTTACCAAGAAACTTATGATCATGAAAACAGCAAAGTAAGTTATCAAAACGAACATTTAGCAAACACAATTGCAATGCTCTACTGGAGAAAAATTGGCAAAAAGAACGAACTAAAACAATGTTATGAATTGGCTAAAATGATGTTTGCCAAATTGCCTAATCCTGTTCCAGAAGGAATGTCTAAAGAAGAGTATTTCACTAAAAACTATGAAGAAGCAGCCAAAAATCCCTTTGTGTATGCCTACATGCAATTTGGTCAGTTTATAGAAATTTATGAAGATGAATCTTTGCCTAGTTTCGATGAGTATATGAAATTAAATTTTCAAAAATAAAGCAATAATCCAATGAAAAAAATACTACTTTTTTGCTTTTCAATACTGTTTTTTCAAATGCAGGCACAAGTAGGAATAAACACTACAGATCCGCATGCTCAACTAGAAATAAAATCATCTGATCAAGCTAATCCTGACGCTACTGACGGAATTTTAATTCCAAAAGTAGATGCATTCCCAGCTATAAATCCGACAGTCGATCAAGATGGTATGATGGTCTATTTAACCACCGATGTGGGTGCCAGTTTGAAAGGGTTTTATTATTGGGATAATACAAATTCGGTTTGGAAAAGCATTTCTGGTGATAAAGGATGGAGTGTTATTGGAAATTCAGGTTTAAATAATTCTACAAACTTTATTGGTACAACGGATTATGTTAACCTGAAGTTTAAAGTAAATAATGTTAATGCCGGTCTTCTTTCGGCAGATATTAGTTCAAACACAAATTTCGGATATGAAACCTTAACAAATAGCGGATATAATTATTCAGATGCTTTTGGTTATCAAGCATTAAAAATAAATTCAACAGGTCTTGCAAATGCTGCTTTTGGTAGATATTCACTAACTAATAATACCACTGGGAGTTATAATTGTGCTTTTGGGTCATCAAGTTTGTTTAACAATACCTCAGGAAATCGAAACATTGCATTCGGATTAGGTGCACTACAACAAAACAGTACGGCAGATGATAATATAGCAATTGGTTATTTTTCTAGTGCAGCAAATAGTACAGGTTTCTATAATATTGCTGTTGGCTCATTTTCATCTTATTTCAATTCTTCTGGTAGTTACAATACAGCAATTGGCTATCAATCTCTTTATTCTAATTTTAATGGTTCTTACAATGCTGCAATTGGCTACCAATCGTTATATAGTAATTCAAGTGGAATTGGTAATGTTGCACAAGGAAATCGTGCTATGTACTATAATTTATATGGCAACAATAATACAGCCATAGGAAACGCATCAATGTATTTTAACACAGGCAATCGGAATACAGCATTGGGTAATGAAGCTATGTTTAGCTCTAATACAGGTAATGCTAATACAGCAATTGGAGACAGAGCTTTATATAACAATTCATCAGGTAACGGCAATATCGCAATCGGTCAAGAATCTAATCCAGCAATTGGTTCTGGATGGAATAATATAGGTATTGGTTTTCATTCGTTAGGAAACATTAGTAGTACAGGAGGAATAATCTCTGGAAATCAACTTGGTTTCGACAATGTCGGACTTGGTTTGTTTGCAGGCGATCGAACTGGAGCTAATACAAATGGCTGTTTATTTTTAGGTGCTTTCACAAACCCTACCAACACAGGAATTGGATTAACCAATGCCACTGCAATCGGTAGGTATGCCACTGTTAGTCAGGATAATTCAATTGTTCTTGGTGGAATAAATGGCATTAATGGAGCCAGTTCTAACACAAAGGTTGGAATTGGACTTACCAATCCGAATGCTTGTTTAGATGTTTTTACAAGCGAAACTAACGACGCCATACTTTTGTCAGCCAGAAATCTTAGTCAATTTGGTACAATCTTCCAATTTGGTAGCATTGAATATTTTAAAGATGGTTATGATACCACTATGGTAGGAAATAAATTTTGTCCAGCATCAAATAGTAGTTCAAATACACTTGGATCTCCATTGAACGCAACTTATGACGGCTATCGTTGGGGCACATTATACACAACTACAAATCCTAATGTTTCTTCAGATATTACACTCAAAAAAGAAATACAAACCTTAAAATATGGAATCGATGAAATTAGAAAAATAACCCCAATTTCTTATATCTATAAATCTGAAAAATTACCAAATGGTGAAGAACTTTCTGATGCTGACAAAACCAAAATGCTCGGATTTAGTGCTCAAGAACTATTACAAATCATTCCAGAAGTTGTATCAATCAATACTTGGTCTACTCAAGATGAAAAAACGTATAACAAAATCGTAACACCAACATTAGGAGTAAGATATGGTGATTTAATTCCGGTTTTGTTCAATGCAACCAAACAGTTAGACTTACTTATGAATGAAAAATTTAAAACTCAACAAGAAGAAATAGAAGATTTGAAAAAACAATTAGCATCTGAAAGAAACAAAAATAATCAAATCGAAAATCGATTAAAAGCCATAGAGGAAAAATTAAGTAAGTAGTTTTTTAAGTAGAAATTGGTCTAACGAAAGTTGGGCCTTTTTTATATTTGTTAAAATAATTTTCAAATTAACTCATTTCCAAATTTTCAAATTATATTTGAACTATGAAGATAGAAGAACAAAAAGAAATAATTTCCGGATTTAAACATCTCGAACTTTTGGCAAACCAAGTAGTTGAAGGATTTATTTCGGGAATGCACAAGTCACCTTTTCATGGATTTTCTGCAGAGTTTGCGGAGCATAAAACTTATAATTCAGGTGAAAGCACAAAGCATATTGATTGGAAACTTTTTGCTAAAACCGATAGATTATACACTAAACGTTTTGAAGAGGAAACCAACCTTCGTTGTCATTTAATTATTGATAATTCCTCATCGATGCATTTTCCTAAATTGAATAGTAATCAACCTTTTTATGAAAGTAAAATTGGTTTCTCGGTTTTAGCTTCTGCAGTTTTAATGAATTTGCTTAAAAAACAACGTGATGCAGTTGGATTAAGTGTCTTTTCCGACAAATATGAATATTATGCGCCAGAAAAAGGAAGCGATAGGCATCACAGAATGCTATTAAATCAATTAGAAAATTTACTTGAAAAGTCTAAAACGCCCAAAAATACAGATACTATTACTTATTTGCACTTAATAGCCGAAAAGATGCACCGTCGTTCTATGATTGTGCTTTTTACAGATATGTTTCAAGATGGCAATCAGGAGGCGCTTTTCAACTCATTACAGCATTTAAAACACAATAAGCATAAAGTTGTAGTATTTCACGTTATCGACGAAAAAAGAGAGCTAAATTTCGATTTTGATAATGCGCCAAGAAAGTTTATCGATGTAGAATCTGGTGAAGTTATCAACCTTTTTGCCGAAAATGTAAAGGAAGAATACGAAAATAAGGTTTCAGATTACTTCAAAAAGCTATCATTGACCTGTGCTCAGAATAAAATAAAGTACGTTCCGGTAAATGTTGGAGCAAATTTTGAAAAAATTCTCACTACGTACTTGGTTGAAAAACAAAACTTTGGTTAATTTTACTAAAATTTTTTTAAAAAAAAATAAAAAAACGCTTGCAAAACTAAAAAACGTGTGTATATTTGCAACCGCAATAA
>JAIEMH010000401.1 GCA_019752245.1 Flavobacteriaceae bacterium | reverse complement strand
GCATTTCTTTCAAAACTCCATAATTGTTATAAATACTTAAAAGTGGTTTTTGAAAATTATTTTTTTGTGCGATATTCATACCTTTTTGAATGTATTTTTGGGCTTTTAGAAGGTCTCTTTTTTTCATTCTATAACCCAATTCTCCATATTCAAGGGCTAGCTTTTCTTTATTATTACTTTTTTCAAATAATGAAATTGCCTTTAAAGAATAAAAAAGATCCTTTTCATATTTCCCTTGATAATAATAGACTAGACTCAAATTACTATAACTCTGTGCCTCGCCCAAAGAATAGTTGTTGTTTTTTGAATCCTCAACATTTTTAAGAAACACATCAACTAAAAGCGCTGCATTTTGCTGTTTTTGCTCAAACGGAATGGCATTAATTGAATCAATACTTTTTTTATTTTGCGAAAAACCAAAATTTGCAAAAAGAAGTAACGCTATAGTAGTTCTGATAATCATATTATTTATCAATATTTATATAAATTATAGTTCCTTTTCCTGCAATAGAATCAACTTTAAATTCACCGTTTATTTCTTCTATGCGTTTTTTCATATTGTATAATCCATTTCCAAATTCGATATTTTCCATATCAAATCCTTTTCCGTTGTCTTGAACTTCTATTTGAATTGCAATTTTACCTTTAGAAATTGTGACTTTTATTTGATTGGCTTCTGAAAATTTTATGGCATTATTTACTACTTCTTGAATGCTTCTGTAAAGATTGATTCCAACTATTAAAGATAATTTTGTGTTTTTCACATTGTCATCAATTATAAATTGGAAATCAATATTTGTTTTTTCTGCTAATGCTTTTTCGGTAAAATTACTAATACGCGACTGCATGTCTTCAAAGGTATATTCGCTACTTTTCATAGCCCAAATAGTATCTCGAAGTTCGATAAAAGTAGATTTTGTGTAATTGCTAATCTTTGTAAGTTGCTTCTCTACTTTCTCATTTTCGATTAATTTTGCAAATTTCAAATTATCGATAGACGAAATTATATAGGTTAATTGCGCACCAAGACTGTCTTGTAAATCTTTAGAAATCACCAATCGTTGTTCTTGTAATTTATTGTGATTTTCAATTTCTTTAATTTCAGATTTTAGTAAAAATTCTTGCTCCTGCTGTTGGTTTTTGAGTTTTTGTTGTCTGTAAATTAAATAGGAAATGATTAATAATGCCAACGAAACCAAGCCTAATATTTGAAACTGAGTGTTTTTATTTTTGATTTGAATTTCTTTTTCAGAAACTTTAGCTTTAGAAATCAACAGCTCTTTTTCTTTCTTTTCGTCTTCATAAAAAGTGTTCAGTTCGGCAATTTGAGCTTCTTTTTTTTCATTAATTAATTTCTTGTAAACCAATTGGTATTTTTCTGAAACCTCTAATGCTTTTTTATAATTGCCTTGACTTTTATATAAATCAATTAGCACCTTATAATTCTTGACCAATCCTGGATTATAATTTACTTTCTCTGCAATTGAAATACTTAAATTAGAATAGTGTTCGACTTCTGATGAATTTTTAGAAAATAAGGCTAGTTGCGCCAAATTTGCATACGAATCTGAAATTTGCTTTTGATTTTTATTAAAAAGATCCAGTTTTAAACAAGCATCAAAATAATATTTGGCGCTGTCCAAACGATTGGAATACATAAAACAATTGGCTTTATTGTCTAAAAAAGTAGCTTTTAAATCATTTGACTTTATGATTTCTGAAATTTTTAATCCTTCATCATCAAGTTGTAGCGCTGCTTTATAATCGCCTCCCATTCCATAAATGTTAGCCATTGTGTGAATAGCAATCAAATAAGGTCCGGATTTTTTATGGTTTTGTAAAATTTTACAAGAAATATCTAAATGATGCTTTGCCAAAACATTGTCGTCTTTTTGCAAATACATTTGCCCCAAGTTGGCATGAATTCCACCAATTTTAACCGTATCTTTTAGTTTCTCGGCTAATTTTAATGACTGTAATAAGTTTTTAAGAGAATTTGGATAGTCACCATTGTTTTTATAATAATTACCCAAACCTGAGTATGCTGTAACAAGAAGCGAATCGTTTTTTGTCTTTTTCAATAAGTTAAGCGCGCTATTGAAATTCTTAAAACTCAGTTGCTCCTCACCAATTCTATGATAATAAATTCCGTCGCATAAAAATGCTAGTGCTTTAAAATCGGTTGGTTCTTCAGTATTGACTTTTTTTATGCTATCGGCATAATCTTTAATCTTGAAATAGTCAGAATTCTTTAAAGAGTACGCTTTATTATACCAACTAATAATTTGCTTTTGGTTGCTAGAAAATGAAGTTGCAATAGATTTTTCAACGTTCTTTTTACAGGAAATTAAAACCAATATTACAATGACTATTGCTTTCTTAATCATAAAGTTAGTGTTTTCATTGTCTAAATTTAATTAATATTTCCTTTGGATATGATTTCCATAAAAACTTTTTGAAGTTCTACTACATCATCGCCTAAATTTTTCATGTCCTTCCTGTAGTTTGAATTGTATTCGTCAGAAATAAAAACCTTGTCGTTGAGCATTTTTTGCCTTTGATTTAAAGCAACAATCATTTGATGTAATTGCTCCATAGTTTTAGCATGCCGTTTTCTTATTTCAGCATTTTTATAAATGAGAAATGAAATAACTAAAAGAAGCACAACTATTAAAAGTACAAATAGATTTGTCATAAAAAAAGTCATTAAATCAATTACAAATTTGACTTAATGACTTGATTAAAACAATACGTATAAATACGTATTTATCCTTTTATTTTTTGATTGAATTCTTTGTCCGAATTTACAACTTCACCTTTATATTCTAGCTTCCAGCCCATTGAATTGGTTACAATAAGAATTTTAGAAAGTTCACTTATTAATCTGTTTTTAGCATTAGATTTTAAAGTAGATTTTTCTATTTTTTTGGCTAGATTTTCTTTGGCAATTTTATTTATTTTATTGTAATCATCACCTGTAAATTCGTTAAACGTACTTTGATCAACGTTATAATATTTGATATCTGGACTGATTTTTATTTCTTCCTTTGGAATGTTGGTTATCGTTAATATCTTATTTGGCGCATCAATATCGTAAGTTACTTTACTCAAATCAAAACTAACAGTAACATCTGCATTTATAACTACTAATGCTTTTTTATCAAACGAAATTAAGTTTCCGAGGTATTTATTTTGATCTTTATAAGTCATCACTTGCGAGAAATGACCTTCGGTAACAACCAGTTTTCCAACATTTTTTATTTGCTCCTGAATTAAGTTGGTATCATATTCTACCGAAGAAGTATCTTTTTTAACAGTAACCAATTGATAAATTAGAAATCCAATGATGGCGAATAGTATTAAATAAATAATTTTTCCGGAACGAATTAATGCCTGAACTAAAGGCGTCATTACATTTTTAATATCTGTCTCTGTAGAAGTTTGTCTGGTCATGACTTTTAATTTGACAACGAAGATATAAAAATATCATTTTACAATTGTTATATCTTTTTGAGAAGAATGTCTTTTGAAACTTTTATTTGATGTAACTCGTTTTTACCTTCAACAGTTGAAATGTAATATAAAATCTCATTTTTTTCATCATAATATGGTTGTCCATCAAAATCTGCCGTATTAATTTTAGATCCAAGATTTATTGGTTCGCTCCAGTTTTTCCAAGTTGTATCCAATCGATAACTTACAAAAATATCATAATTCCCTAATGTACTAAAACCGTTAGAAGAAAACAATAACGTCTGTCCATCCGAAAGCAATTGTGGCGTTGCTTCATCGTTAGCCGAATTTAAAATTTTACCCATATTTTGAAGAAAACCATACGTTCCATCTTCTTTTTTTGTAGTAAAATACAAATCTATTCCGCCTTGAGAAAAATCGGTTTCAACGGCCATAATCAACATCGTTCCGTCTTTGGTTAAAAAAGCATCCGAATAATCTTCATAGTTGTTAAATGCAGCAACTTTTAATTGTCCTTGTGATTGATAATTTCCGTTGGATTCTGTAAATAATTCAAACCCAATTTCGTTGGTTCCATTTTGATAAATCGAACCTCCTTTTAATAAAAATTGAGCATTTGAAGCATCAACATAGTTATAACTTGCTCCCGAATTTAAAGTAGTTTCTATTTTTTTATTAGACCAACTTCCGTTAGATGCTTTAGTATAAGAAATGATTTCTTCTTTTTCTGTTGAATACGATGAAGTAAATAATTTAGTTCCATCTTCGGTAATACAAATTGTAGTTGGAATTATATCCGGTAAATCAATTTTAGTAGCATAAGGAAGACTTTCAAATTGTGAATTTGTAGCTATAGAAACCTCAATCGGAACATCAGAATTGGAAATTCCTATAGCATCAATTTGCTTTTGTCCTGGAAGTAATGCAAAATTAAATTCGACCTTAACAGCCACAACATTGGCAACTGTATTTTCTAAGATTGCATATTCAATTCCGGGATTAAAAACATTGGGAACTTCTTGAATTTTTCTTCTTTTTCGCTTAAAATAATAACTTCTATCAGTTGTTAAAGTGGTTTTGTACAAAGGCGTTTTATAATCGGGTTTTCGTGACCAAACTACCTCAAATTTTTCGCCATCAGTAGAAACAAATATTCGGGTGACGCAACCAGCATTTAGATTTTCAAAAACGGCAACTTGCTTTACAGATTGAGGTTTTTCAAACCCTACAACAACTATTTCACGGCCATCAAGTGCATTTTTTGGTGTCCAAGCATTGCCACTATATCCGCCTTGCGGAAAAACATCTGGTTTGCCCAAAACTCTTTTAATTCCGAATTGTTTTCCGCCAAGATCTGACGAATATTTTATCAATTTAGAAGCCCATTGAACTTGTTGAGCATTTAAAAAAGATAGAGAAAAGAAGATAGAAAACAGATAAATGTATTTTTTCATAATAATAATGATAATATTTAAAAAATGGGCTGCAACAAAGTCACAGCCCAAGCAACAAAGCTTAATAACCTCTAATTATTCACTTTGATTTTTTCTACTTTTTTTCCTTTAAAGGCAAAAACAAATTCACCATCGTCTGTAATATCTATTCCGCTACCAAATTGTGGGCTTCCTCCTTTTCCTTTAGATTGAACCGAACCTTTAGTGTCTCCTGTAGTCATATCAATTCCGTAGATAATATTTTTGCTATTTCTTTGATCTCTTAAATAATAATTTCCACCTATTTCATAGAAAAAATCCACTCCTTTTATTTTATCCGATGCATAAGCACGTGAACCATCTTTTTTATTGTAGGAAGCCAATCCTTTTTCTGAAAGCACAACAACTTTATCTCCAAAATCTATTACATCCGCAGCTTTACCAACTCCAGCATCATTATGTTTTACATCAAACAATTGATTTCCGGTAGCAATATCATAACCATAAAACTCATCGCCATCGCCTACAAAGGCAGTTTTCCCTTCGTTTATAATAATATCTGTAATTCGTTTATCAAATTTTTCAGAACGCCATGACGTTTGTCCAGATTTGTCATCAATGGCTAAAACTCCATTTTTCTGTGCTTTATAATCCCAATAAATATAAGGCACACGCTCTTTGTAGCTTCCATAACCCGAAGATCTTGTTTCCATTCGGTATTCTTGCACTTGCACTTTTCCACCTATTTGAAGTAAAACTTTATCTCCAGCTTTATAAAGATTTGGCATACTAAAAGCGCCAGTGATTTTCTCTGAAGCCCACAACAATTTACCCGATTCTATATCGTGTTTTTCAATATATTTAGTTCTATCTCTAGTTCCAAACATTACTAAATAAACAGCGTCTTCTGTAAAAACTGGATCCGCAATGGTTCTGTAATATTTTTTATTAGCCGAGTTAGAAAACAATCCTTTTCCGCCATCCATATCATTTTCATAAGTTGCTTCCCAAAGTTTCTGACCGTTGTTGATGTTATAGACCTGCAAACCATTTAAATACATATAGGCTTTATCTCCTTTTATCCATAAATCTAAAATTGCTCTGCGTGTCACTAATTCTTTTTCAACAGTCCCAACAAAAGTAGCATCCCATAAAACGTCTCCATTTACAGCATTGATTTTCACCAATTGGTTTTTAAATCCAGCAAACAAAGCGCCAAGAGCTGTTGGTTTAAAATTCACCATTATGATTTCGTTTCTCTTAGCATCATAAATGTATTTTCCAACGCCTCCTTTAAAACGATTGGTTTCCCAAATTTTTTCGCCAGTATTTGCCTTTACTAAAATTACAGAAGCCTTTTGAGATATTAAAAACGAATCCAACTCTGGAATGTATTTTACCGTTTCCAATTCGCCTTGATCGGCTCCATCTTCAGATTTAGTTCCTTTTGGAATAAGATTTTGAAATTGCTCTGAATTCCATAATTCTTTTCCAGTTGCAATGTCAATTGTAGCAACGCGATCTGTTCCTAATTTTCGTTCATCAAACAAAAATAAATAGCCTCCTTTTTCTTTCCAAATAACAAATTGATACTCCGATTTATTAGTATTATTTGTGGTTATTTTTTTATAATCGCCAGACCAAATTATTTTTCCGCTTCCGTCTAATACAGTTGCCGAATTATCGTCGGTGCCAATAATATAAGAACCGTCTGAATTACTTGCTGCTAAAAATGATGCCTTGTTGTCAAATTCTGACTCCCAAACTGTGGCAAAACTTCCGGTTTTCTTTCCAGCAGATTTTCCACCACCAGTAACTTTTCCTAATAATTTTCCAAATTGAGCCGAACTTTGTAATGTTCCCATCATACAGATAGTTAACATTAAAATTGATAGTTTTTTCATTGTAAATAAATGTTTAGAGGTTGTTGTTAAAATGTAATTGAGTATCTAATTTTATAGCGCTGTTGCTTTTGAAGTTTGAATTGGAATTTGTGTTCCAAAATATAATCGGACATGAAATTGATAAAATCAATGTTCTTAATATCGCTATCGACTTTAAAGAAAGTAGACACTTTTCCGTTTTGAACTACGCCAATATCAATAATCATTGTTCCTTTAACATCAGAAAATTTCTTGTTTTTCTTTTTGGTAAATTCCTGCGATTGAAATACTTCATTTACCTCTTTAGTTACCATTTCAGTAACGACATCTTCATCTGTAAGCACAGGTCGTTGCGCATTCATTACTGGTGAAAGCAGTAGTAAAAATGTTAGTCCGAAAACAAGTTTAATAATTTGCATGACTGATTTGTTTAATGTTACAAGGCAAACTTATAACTTAAACAAAATGAAGGAAATACGACAAATTACGTATTTTAACTAAAATTCAAAAAAAGGTGATTGCTGCTGAAGTTGTGCAATTTTTTGTTGTAAGTTTTTCAAAAACTTCTGATGACTTTCAGAATTTGGATTGAAAGGTCGGTGTTTTAGTGAACGTTGAATTTCACAAACTTGATTCATAGTTGCAAATTCAGTTTCAGAGACATAATTTTCAAAGAATTTTATCCATATATAATCTATTGCTGTCTGACTTGGATGCAACATATCATCAGCATAAAATCTATAATCACGAAGTTCATCCATCATAATTTCGTAGCTTGGAAAGTAGTCAGCTGATTTTATATTTTGGATGGAAGATTGTAAAGCTGTAATCAAATGTGCTTTGCTTTGTTGGTTTTCTACAAATCCGTCTTTAATGTGCCGAACAGGTGAAATTGTGAAAATGAAATTACAATTTGGATTCACTTCCTGAATTAAATTGATGCTATTTTCTATCGATTTTTGAATAATTTCTGTAGATAAAATTTCTTTGTCAAATTGGTTTTGTGGCACTTTATGACAATTGGCAACAATTTTTTCTGAAGATTTATTTCGATAAACCCAACTCGTTCCATAAGTAATAATTAAATTGGTCGCTTGGGTTATTAAATTGTTAGAATTTTGAACTATCCGATTTAATTCGTTTAAAAAATCTTCTTTATTTGGATTTGATAATTCCGAATGAACTTCAAAACAATGCCACAAATTATTATGAAAAAAAATGTCGTTTTGGGTAAACTCGATTTTATTTACAATTCGATTTAGTAATTTTTCAATCGAAACTGGATTAAAAATAATTCCAAACGGATTGGTTGTATTCTGAAACTTAAAATAGTCAAATTTCGCTCCCATATTTTCCGCAAAGCATGAACCCAAAGACACAATTTTGGAATTATAATCTATTGGACTTTGATATTTTTCTATCGGAATTTTGGTAGTGAAGTTCATAGTGCATTATTGATGTTTCAAAAGTATGAAATTTATTAAATTAACAGTCAAACCATTTCTTTGAATTTGTTACCCATGTAAATCTATTCACTACTTTTGCATTTCTTTAAAATCAAATTCAAAAAATGAATCTTCTATATTCTTACTTAAAACAACATAAAACATTACTGTTTTTTGCCTTAATTATGGCAGCTATAAACATTTGTTTTAGTCTTTCTGACTCTGTTATTACCGGAAAATTAATGCAACATTGTGGCGTAGAAATCGCAAAATTTAATGGTAATAAAATCGAATTTATTAAAACATTGGGCTTTTGGCTTGGTCTTTCGCTTGGTGCCGCAATGATTTCTAGAATTACAAAAAACTTTCAAGATTATTTCACTAACATCGTAATACAACGAACTGGTGCACAGATGTATACCGACGGAATTAAAAAATCACTCGATTTACCATTTGAAGAATTTGAAGATCAAAGAAGTGGCGAAACATTATCTAAATTGACCAAAGTACGTTCGGATTCTGAGAAATTGATTACGCTTTCTATATCGTTGGTTTTCCAAACTGTTATCGGATTTATATTTGTAATAGTTTACGTATCGCGAATTGATTATCGCATTTCGATTATATTTTTAATAACGGCTCCAATTATTGCTTTAGTAAGTTCGTATTTGGGCAAAAAGATAAAAGTTGTTTCTAGAAAAATCGTTAATCAAACCAATGCTTTGGCTGGTTCTACAACCGAAAGTTTAAGAAATATTGAGCTTGTAAAAAGTCTTGGATTGACCTATCAAGAAGAAAAACGATTGAACTTAAATACGTTTAAAATTTTGCAACTTGAACTACAAAAAATTCGATTTATTAGAAGTTTGAGTTTTATTCAAGGTACAACAGTGCACTTTTTAAGAACTTGTGTCGTTTTTACTTTGTACTATTTCTTGTTTGGAGGAAAAATTATTATTGGTGATTTGTTGACAATGGTTTTCTTTACATTCTTTATTTTTGGTCCGTTGCAAGAATTAGGAAATTTTATAATTGCGCTTAATGAGACGAAAGTTTCAATGGAAAATTTCAAAATTTTATTGAATGCTCCAAAAGAATTTCGTCCAAAAAATCCAAAACATATTGGTGCCATTCAATCGCTTCTTTTTTCAAATGTTAGTTTCAAACACAAAACAGCAAAACATTCGGCGGTAGAAAATATTAGTTTTCATATAAAACAAGGCGAAACTATTGCTTTTGTTGGTCCATCTGGTTCAGGAAAAACTACTTTGGTTAAATTATTAGTCGGATTATATCCGCCAGCAAAAGGTGAAGTTTTGTACAATTCTATAAATTCTAATGAAGTAGATTTGTTAGATTTAAGAAAACAATTAGGATTTGTAACGCAAGATGCTCAGTTATTTTCGGGAACAATTCGCGAGAATTTATTGTTTGTAAAACCTTCTGCAACCGACGAAGAATTGCTGGATGCACTTCACAGAGCTAGTTGTGAAACTTTATTAGAACGTGCTGAAGATGGATTAAATTCGACTATTGGTGAAGGTGGAATTAAAGTTTCTGGTGGTGAAAAACAACGATTATCCATTGCACGCGCGATATTGAGAAATCCTAATTTATTGATTTTTGACGAAGCAACTTCGGCTTTAGATTCTATTACTGAAGAAGAGATTAATGCAACTATAAGAAACATTTCCGATTCCAATAGAATTACGGTTTTAATTGCACACCGATTGTCAACAATAATGCACGCTGATAAAATCTTTGTTTTAGAACAAGGAAAAATTATTGAACAAGGAAAACACGAAGCATTGCTAGAAGAAAAAGGTTTATATTATGCGATGTGGAGACAACAGATTGGTGAAAGAAAATAAATTTTAAAATGTTAAAAAAAGAGTATTTACATCCTAACGAAGGTTTTTCGCAAGTTGTTGTTATAGAAACTGAAACTACTAAAACATTTCATATTTCAGGACAAATTGGCGAAGGAAACGATTTAGAAACTCAAACTATTGCCACATTTAACAATTTAAAAAAACTATTAAAAGAATGCAATTCTAGTTTTGAAGATGTAGTAAAAATGAACACCTATATTGTAAATTTTAATCCAGAAATTGATTTGCCTATTTATAGAAAAATTCGAAAAAAATTTCTTGGGAATGAAAATTATCCAGCAAGCACTTTGGTTGGTGTTACAGTTTTAGGAGATAGAAATTGGCTTATTGAAATTGACGCAGTGGCAATTATTGAAAAAAAATAATATTAAAAAAGCCTTTCACTCCTAAAGAATGAAAGGCTTTTTAATTTATATAAGTCAAAACTATTTCACAAAATCAACAGCTTTCTCCAAAGCTTCTTTAATTCCGTCTACATTTTTTCCTTTTCCAGATGCGAAGAACGGTTGTCCACCACCATTTCCGTCGATGTATTTTCCTAATTCTCTAATTACATTTCCTGCATTTAAAGATTTTTCAGCTACCAATTCTTTTGAAATATAACAGTGAATATTTGGAGTATTGTCTTCAATTGAGGCTAAAAACACAAACGAATTTGGTTTAGAACTTCCAATTGCCTGAGCCAAATCTTTAGTTGAACTCATAGACAAATCAACTTGTTTTGACAAAAAGTTAATTCCGTTTATTTCTTGAAAATCAGCAACTAACGTATTTTTTAATCCGTCGATTTTCTCTTTTAATAATTGTTCGATTTGTTTTTTCAACTTTGCATTATCATCTTGCAATGACGCTACAGATTTTAAAACATCCTGTGGATTTTTCAATGTTTCCTTGATTTCAGCTAAAGTAGTTTCTTGATTTTTGTAGAAATCTTTCACAGCATCACCAGTAATTGCTTCTATTCTTCGAATTCCTGCTGCAACTGCACCTTCAGAAATGATTTTGAAATGCCAGATTTCAGCTGTGTTTTTCACGTGAATTCCACCACAAAGTTCTTTGCTATCACCAAATTCAATCATTCTAACTGAATCTCCATATTTTTCTCCAAACAAAGCCATCGCTCCTTTATCCAATGCTTCTTTGATTGGAATATTTCTGTGTTCTACCAATTGCAATTGTGCTTCAATTTGAGTATTTACACTTGCTTCTACTTGACGTAACTCTTCATCAGAAACTTTAGAAAAATGTGAAAAGTCAAATCGCAAGTAATTTGGATTTACCAACGAACCTTTTTGCTCAACATGCGTTCCTAAAATGTTTCTCAAAGCCAAATGCATCAAGTGTGTCGCTGAGTGATTTTTAGAAGTTGACGTTCTCAAATCGGTGTTTACTTTTGCTACAAATCCAGCTTCAATATTCTCTGGAAGTTGTTTTGCAAAATGTAATATTAAATTATTTTCTTTCTTAGTATCAATAATATCAATCGTTTCGTTTGCAGAAACCAATGTTCCTTTGTCACCAACTTGTCCTCCACCTTCTGGATAAAATGGCGTATTATCTAAAACAATTTGGTATAAAATTCCATCTTTTTTAGAATCTACTTTACGGATTCTGGTAATTTTTACATCGTTTTCAGTTTTATCATAGCCTACAAAAGTTTCTACATTTCCTGGAATCAAAATATTCCAATCTTCGGTTGAAACTTCTGATGCTGCACGAGAACGATTTTTTTGTTCCTGCATCGCCGAATTAAATCCAGCTTCATCTAAATCGTATCCTTTTTCTCTTAAAATCAAAGCCGTTAAATCAATTGGGAATCCGAAAGTATCATATAATTCAAATGCTTTTGTACCCGAAACTTCTTTTCCTTTTGTATCTGTAACCACATTTTCTAATAATTGTAAACCT
>JAIEMH010000156.1 GCA_019752245.1 Flavobacteriaceae bacterium | reverse complement strand
GTCTAATCCTTTTCGCATGCGCGTTCCACCACCGGCAGCGCCACCACGAAGCGAATTTATCACAGTCCACCCTTCGGCTTCGGTTTCAGAATCTTTCCAGTTGAAAATTATTTCAGGTTGTTTGTTTTCAAATTTTTTAAGTAGGTCTTTCATTGTGTTTCATCTGAATTTATTTCAGATTCGTTTTTAGTTAGTTAATCTGTTTGTGATGCAAATATAAGGTTTATAAAAGATTCAGAATTGTAATAGGATAAAATTTATAGTAGTGTTGCTTATGATTTTAATTGTTTGGTACTACTAAATTTATTAAGTTTGAGATTCTAAATAGTTAAATATGAGAATCAAGTTTGGTATAGTCATTTTAATGGCGTTTTCTTTTGCATTCGCTCAAAGCAAAAAAGTAGAAAAAGAAACATCTGCTATTGTGGAAGAAGGAAAAAAACTTTATCGGTCGGAAATGGCTTCGTGGTATGGAAGTGATCTTTTTATGGAAAAATTTGCCGATAAAAGAAGCAGAATTGGAGGTTATTTTTCTTACACAGAAGAAGGTGTTTCTAAATGTGTTTTTTATTCAAAAGATGACCAAGCAAAAACTCTTGGTGTAATTAGTTTTGACGCTACGTATAATGTAGATAAAGCAAATATTGATGCAAGAGAAAGAGAATTAACACCACTAGAATCTGATTTAAAAGTTTTGAGAGAAAAAACTAAAAAAGAAATAATTTCGGATACACTATTTGTTAGATATAAAGATACAGATTTGAATATTATTCCAACTATAGAAAATGGTGTAAAGAAAGTTTTTATTTTAACAGGTCCCAAAAAAAATGGCGTAATGATTTTTGGGAATGATTATTTATTGACTTTTGACGAAAAAAATAATGTTACTTCTAAAAAGAGACTTCACAAAAGTTTTTTACCAGTTGAATATGCCGAAAATTCAGTATCTGGAGTTCATTCCCATTTACCATCGACTGGAGATTTTATCACAGCTACAGATATTTGTACTTTGATGCTTTATGAAAAATTCGCGAAATGGGAAAGTTATATGGTAATGTCGAAAGATTATGTTTCAATTTGGAATTGTAAAACAGATGAACTCACTGTAATGACATTGAAAGCTTGGGATAAAATGTATGATAATAGTAATAAAGAAAAGAAAAAAGAATAGTTTTTTCTAATCAAATTTATATTTATTTGTAAGTTATTCCACTACTATGATCCATTTCTGCGCCAGTCACGCTACTCAAAACGTTAATTTCGTTTCTTAGTCTTAAAACGCCGAGCAAAGCAAAAATCAATGCTTCTTTAAATTCTAAAGTTTTGGCGTTCGGAATTATGATTTCAACATTTGGTAAGTGAAATTGCATGCGATCAATTAAGAAATCATTATATGCGCCACCGCCAGTTATTAATATTTTACCAGTTTTGTTTGGCAATGCTACTGAAGTTTGCAAAGCAATATGTTCAGTAAACGAGTGCATTTTATCTTCAATTGCAATCGAATAGTTTTCTATTAATGGCAACACAATTTCTTTTACAAATTCAAATCCGAGTGATTTTGGAAACGATTTTTTGTAATAATCCAATGCATTTAATTCGTTTAGTAACTCTAAATTTACTTTTCCAGTTTTTGAGATTTTTCCTTTATCGTCATAATCCAATCCTAGTTTATTGGCGTAAAAATTCAAAACGGTATTAACTGGCGAAATATCAAAAGCAATTCGTTTGTTATTTGATTCAAAAGAGACATTAGAAAATCCACCTAAATTTAAACAATAATCGTATTCAGAAAATAAAATTCTATCACCAATTGGTACTAAAGGCGCGCCTTGACCGCCAAGTTTTACATCTTGAACTCTAAAATTGCAAACTACTTTTTGATTAATAATTTCAGCAATTTTAGGAAGATTTCCAATTTGTAAAGTAAAACCGTTTTGTGGTTGATGCAAAATGGTATGTCCGTGAGAACAAACAGCATCAAGATTTAAAATTTTGTGTTTATCAATAAATGATTTAATTACGTTTCCTAAATAATCGGTGTAATCGTCGTTTAATTCAGTCAATTCTTCTGATGAAAATCCAACAGCAACTTTCAATTTGTTTAACCAATCTATAGGATAGGATGCGGTTTCGTTTTCAAGGATTTCATACGACCATTTCTCGTTTTTTATTGTGAAATTAATGTGTGCCAAGTCAATTCCATCAAGCGATGTACCACTCATAACACCAATAACATTGTAGGTTTCTTTAAACATTGGCTAAAATTACGAAAACGTTTGAAATTTAATATTTAATAATTACTTTTGTGCTCTCAATTTAAGAACAAATAATTCACAAAAATATGGATTTTAATCTAACCGAAGAACATTTAATGATTCAACAAGCTGCAAGAGATTTTGCTCAAGCCGAATTGTTGCCAGGAGTTATTGAAAGAGACGAACATTCTAAATTTCCAACGGAGCAAGTCAAAATGATGGGTGAGCTTGGTTTTATGGGAATGATGGTCGACCCTAAATACGGAGGTTCGGGTTTAGATAGTATATCTTATGTTTTAGCAATGACTGAAATTGCAAAAGTTGATGCTTCGGCTGCAGTAATCATGTCGGTTAACAACTCTTTAGTTTGCGCTGGAATGGAAAAATATTGCAACGAAGAACAAAAAATGAAATATTTAGTGCCACTTGCAAAAGGTGAAGTTATTGGTGCTTTTTGTCTATCTGAACCAGAAGCTGGAAGTGATGCAACTTCACAAAAAACTACTGCAATCGACAAAGGAGATCACTATTTGTTAAATGGAACAAAAAACTGGATTACCAATGGTGCAACAGCATCTACGTATTTAGTAATTGCTCAAACTGATGTTGAAAAAGGTCACAAAGGAATCAATGCTTTTATCGTTGAAAAAGGTTGGGCAGGATTTGATATTGGTCCAAAAGAAAAGAAAATGGGAATTCGCGGAAGCGATACACACTCATTAATGTTTACCGATGTAAAAGTTCCAAAAGAAAATAGAATTGGAGCTGATGGTTTTGGTTTTTCATTCGCAATGAACGTTTTAAACGGCGGAAGAATCGGAATTGCATCACAAGCATTAGGAATTGCAACTGGAGCTTATGAAATTGCTTTAAAATATTCTAAAGAAAGAAAAGCATTCGGAAAAGAAATTTTCAACCATCAAGCGATTGCTTTCAAATTAGCTGATATGTATGTAAAAGTTACTGCAGCTAAATTATTAGTAATGAAAGCCGCTTGTGAAAAAGATGAAGGTAAAGATATTGCACATTCAGGAGCAATGGCAAAATTATATGCTTCAGAGATTGCTTTGGAAGTAGCTAATGAAGCAGTTCAAATTCATGGCGGAAACGGTTATGTTGCCGAGTACCATGTAGAACGTATGATGCGTGATTCTAAAATCACTCAAATTTATGAAGGAACTTCAGAAATCCAAAGAATTGTAATTTCACGAGGATTAGTTTCGTAAAAAATAGTTTACACAATTATAAATTCAAACCCTTTCAGTTTATTCTGAGAGGGTTTTGTTTTTAAATTCGAATTTTTAATACTTTTACAATAGAAATTCTTCTTTATGTATGACGAATTAAAATATTGGTACTTGCGCGATCACAAGTTATTTTGGACATTAAGTATGTCGCAAATCAAGCAGTTGTGCATCATAACCGGATTTAAAAAAGCGAATAAAGGCGATGTGATTTATTTTTCGTCGTCGGATGTGCCGAGAATTTTTCTACTTAAAAAAGGAAACATCAAAATTGTTTCTATCGATGAAGAAGGAAACGAAACCATAAAAGAAATCCTTCAAAAAGGTGATTTGTTTGGCGAATTATCACTTGAAGCAGATGATTCTGTAAACGAATATGCCAAAGTTTTAACCGATGAGGTTTCTATTTGTAGTTTTTTATTGTCCGATTTTGAAGATTTGTTGGTAAAAAACCCAACACTAGCTTTGTCTTATACTAAGTTCGTTGGACTAAAAATGAAACGCTTCAAAAACAATTATTCTAACTTAGTTTCTAAAGATGCTAAAACGAGATTGATTTCATTTTTGAAAGATTGGGCACAACGTGAAGGAATTCAAGAGAATAAAAAAATTACTATAAATAATTATCTAACTCAAACAGATATTGCTCAAATCATTTGCACTTCAAGACAAACTGCCACATTACTATTAAACGAATTGGAAGAAAAAAATATCATTTACTATAATCGAAAGGAAATTATTATTGATGATATTGAGAAGTTGTAAAACTATTTAGTATAAAATGTAAACTAACTGACATTTTAGTTTTTAAAGGCTCACTACTTTTGTTTTATTAAAATGAAAAAACAAATCTTAGTGCCATGAAAAAATCATTTATCATTCTATTCGTTGCTTTAATTACTAGTGCTACATTCGCTCAAACTGCAGCTAAAAGGGCAACTGCATTTAATTTAGAAAACAAAGTTGCTATTCAAGGTTATGATCCGGTTGCTTATTTTACTCAGAAAAAAGCTGTGAAAGGAAAATCATCAATCACTTCAACTTATGAAGGAGTGGTTTATCAGTTCTCAACTCAAGCCAACAAAGATACTTTTTTGAAAAACCCATCTAGATACGAACCACAATATGGTGGTTGGTGTGCCTATGCAATGGGAAGTTCTGGCGAAAAAGTCGAAATTGACCCTTCAACTTTTAAAATAATTGATGACAAATTGTATTTGTTCTACAATGCTTTTTTCAACAATACTTTAAAAAGCTGGAATAAAGATGAGGTAAATCTTAAGAAAAAAGCAGATGCTAGTTGGAAGAAATTTATTAATTAACAATGCAAATTTTTAAAAAGTCCAACAATTTATCAATCTAAAATCTATTATGAAAAACCCAATTATCCTTTGGATTATAAAGCTCACAGCAGTTGTAATTTTAGTGCAAACATTATATTTCAAATTTACAGCAGCAGAAGAATCGGTATATATTTTTACCACATTAGGCATTGAACCTTTTGGTAGAATTGGCTCTGGAGTTGTAGAATTAATCGCTTCAATTTTAATTTTAATACCAAGAACAACATTTTTTGGTGCAATCTTAGCTCTTGGAACTATGACTGGAGCTATTTTTTCGCACCTTTTTATTTTGGGTATTGAAGTTAAAAACGATGGTGGAACACTTTTTATTTTGGCAATAATTACGTTTCTTTGTTGTTTACTATTAATTTACAATCAAAAAGATACTTTATTAAAGTTTAAATTAATCTAAATTGTATTTTATATCGTAAATATTAAAAAAGATTTAATAACTATGTTAATTCCTTCTATTCAAAACACATTAAACGAGTTGAGTGATTTATTGTCTCAATTGTCTAAAGACGATTACACATGTCCATGTCATGGATTGAGTAACGCTACAATTGGTGAGCACACACGTCACATAATTGAAATGTTTCAATGTCTTGAAAATCAATATGAATCTGGAATTATTAACTACGATATCAGAAAAAGAGATTATCAAATTCAAACCGATAAAGCTTTTGCTCAAGAAACTATTGTTGCTGTAATCAATCAATTGGACAAACCCAATAAAGTTGTACAATTACAACAAATAGTTGATGGCGAAGAATTGCTAATTGAAAGTAATTACAATCGTGAATTACTCTATAATTTAGAACATTGTATTCATCATCAGGCACTTATAAAAGTAGCGGTTTTGCAAAATGATGGCATTACAATTGATGCTAATTTTGGTGTAGCTCGATCAACAATTGAATACAGAAAGCAATGTGCACAGTAAGTTTTGTAGTTGCCAACGGTAAAACTATAATCACTTCCAATCGTGATGAAAAAGTACTTCGACCAAGTGCAGTTGAACCAAAAAGTTATCTAATAAATAATAAAAACATAATTTTTCCCAAAGATGCAAAAGCTGGTGGAACTTGGTATGCGATTACTGAAGACGCAACAGTTTTAGTTCTTTTAAATGGTGCCGATGAAAAGCATCAATTAAAACCATCTTATAGAAAAAGTCGTGGATTAATTGTATTGGATATTATAAGTTCAATTTCGCCAATTGATGAATGGAAATCCATTGATTTATCAGATATTGAACCTTTTACTTTAGTGCTTTTTCAAGATTCGAAACTGTATCAATTGCGATGGGATGAAGTTGAAAAATCAACCATTAATTTAGATATTACTCATAATCATATTTGGTCATCATCAACTTTATATCCAAGAGATATTCGTGAAAAAAGAGCCAATTGGTTTTATGCCTATTTAGATACAAAACCTGAAGTTGACGAAACTGAAATGTTCAACTTTCATCGGTATACTGAGGAAGAAAATCAGGAAAATGGTTTGGTAATCAATAGAAATGATTCCATGAAAACCCTTAGCATAACACAAGCAGTTATCGAAAAGAATAAAGTTGTACTTTCGCATTACGATTTGCAACAACAAAAAGATTTCACCAATACATTTATCACAATTTAATTGAAATTATTTCTTCATAAACTTTTTAACTGGGAATATTGGCCGTTTCAAATTGTCTATATTCCTATTTATTTTTTGTGGGCATTTTATGCGCTTAAGTCTAGAACTATTTTCTTTTTTAATGCTAGCAATCCAACGATCAAAAATGGTGGATTTATGGCCGAAAGCAAAAAAGAAATTTATGATATCATTCCGCAAAAATATTATCCTAAAACCAATTTAGTTTTAGAAAACAGTAACTTTGAAAATGTTATTTCTGAAATAGAAAAGTCTCAAATAAAATTTCCATTTATTGCAAAACCTGATATTGGATTGCGTGGTTCGGCTGTCAAGAAAATTCATTCTTTTGATGAGCTAAAAACTTATCACAACAAAGCGAATTTTGATTATTTGATTCAAGATTTAATTCCGTTTGAAAAGGAAGTCGGCATTTTTTATGTTCGATTTCCAAACGAAAAGAAAGGAAAAATTACGGGAATTGTTTCTAAAGAATTTTTAATTGTTGAAGGCGACGGTATTTCAAGTGTAGAAAATTTAATTGTAAGAAATCCGAGATATGCTTTACAATTGAAGATATTAAAGCAGGAATATGGTCATCAATTAAAAGATATTTTAATGAAAGGCGAAAAGCGAAATCTTGTGCCTTATGGAAATCATGCTCGCGGCGCAAAATTTATTGATGCAAGTAATTTGATTTCAGATAAATTGACCAAAGTTATTGACGAAATGTGTCAAGAAATTCCAGAATTTTACTTTGGCAGATTAGACGTTATGTATGATAATTGGAATGATTTAGAAGATGGTAAAAACTTTGCAATTGTAGAAGTAAATGGCGCAGCAAGTGAACCAACACATATTTATGATCCAAAACATTCTTTGTTTTTTGCTTGGAGAGAATTGGCTCGTCATATCACTTATATGTATAAAATAAGTGTTCAAAATCATAAACGAGGATTTCCTTATTTGAATCATAAAGAAGGAATGAAAGAATATAAATTGCATTTGAAGCAAAGTAATAAGATTGTAAATTTTTAATGCAAATTCTAAAAAACATATTCGTTGGATTTTTAGTCAGTTTTATTGGCTCAATTCCACTTGGGTATTTGAATATTGTTGGTTATGAAGTTTATAAAAGTTTCGGATTAAACGAAACCGTTTTCTATTTATTAGGTGTAATTTCTATTGAATTTTTTGTAATTTATTTTACTTTGATATTTGCTAATAAATTAATTGAAAATAAAAAACTGATTAAATTTATTGAAGCATTTTCTGTCATTTTTATGTTTCTTTTGGCTTATATTTTTTATTCAAGTGCTTCCAAAGAAGCATCTTCACAAACAGTTTTAGACAAATATGTTGATTATTCTCCGTTTGTTGTTGGAGTAATTCTAAGTTGTTTGAACTTCATTCAAATTCCGTTTTGGACAAGTTGGAATTTATATTTGTTAAATGGAAATTATATAGAAGTTTCAAAATCAAGAAAATATTTCTACGTTTTCGGAACCATTTTTGGAACTTTTTCAGGAATGTTGGTTTTGATTTTATCTTTAGATTATGTAACAAACCAAACCGATTTTTTAGCAAAATATTTAATGAAAGTAATAATTCCGCTGGTATTTATAATTTTGGGATTAGTGCAAGGATTTAAGTTTTATAAAAAGTATTCTAAATAGTTTTTTTATCTTTACCAGCAAGTAAAGAAACAAATGAAATCGAAGATTCACGAACACCAAAAATCAATTTTAAATTGTGAGTAAAAACATTATTATTACAGGAACTTCTCGTGGCATTGGTTACGAATTAGCATTACAATT
Organism: Flavobacteriaceae bacterium; assembly: GCA_019752245.1. Classification (GTDB taxonomy): domain Bacteria; phylum Bacteroidota; class Bacteroidia; order Flavobacteriales; family Flavobacteriaceae; genus Flavobacterium. Next base: position 3,753 of record JAIEMH010000156.1, on the reverse strand, counting down.
TGCAAATGCTGGCCATCAAGTCTTAGCTATTTCAAGAAAAACGCCACAAGAATTAATTGAAAATCCAAATATAACTTGTCTATCTATTGATATTTCAGTTGAAGATGAAATGCAAGAAATTGATAAATTTATTTCTTCCACTTGGAAAAAAGTAGATATTTTAATCAATAACGCTGGAAGTTTGATTAACAAACCTTTTTCACAACTAACACAACAAGATTTTGAAAGTGTTTACAAAGTAAATGTTTTTGGTGTTGCAAACTTAACAAGAACATGTTTGCCGTATATGCCAAAAGGTAGTCATGTTGTTTCAATAAGTTCAATGGGCGGAATTCAAGGAAGCATGAAATTCCCTGGATTGGCAGCTTATTCATCAAGCAAAGGCGCAGTAATTACTTTATCAGAATTGTTAGCGGAAGAATACAAGGAACAAGGAGTTGCGTTCAATGTTTTAGCACTTGGAGCCGTAAATACAGAAATGTTGCAAGAAGCATTTCCTGGTTATGAAGCACCTATTTCACCAAAAGAAATGTCTGATTATATTTTCAATTTTTCTTTGACAGGAAATAGATTTTATAATGGAAAAGTGTTGCAGGTTTCTAGTTCAACACCATAATTTTGAATTGTTTTTTGTAAATTGTTCCTTCATTTAAATTAAATAATCATGACAAAAGTAAACGCCATTCAGTTATTTGAAGACAAAAAAGTAAGAGCAATTTGGGATTCTGATCAAGAAAAATGGTTTGTTTCTATAATTGATGTTATAGCAATATTAACAGATAGTGTAGATGCAAATGCTTATTGGAGAAAATTAAAACAGCGATTAAAGTCCGAAGGAAATGAAACCGTGACGAATTGTCACGGGTTGAAAATGACTGCTGCAGATGGTAAAATGCGTTTAACGGATGTTGCAGATACGGAACAACTTTTTAGATTAATTCAATCCATTCCTTCGCCAAAAGCTGAACCGTTTAAACTTTGGTTGGCTCAAGTAGCTTCTGAAAGATTAGACGAAATTCAAGATCCAGAGCTTACTATTGACAGAGCTTTAGAACAATATTTGCAATTAGGATATTCTGAAAATTGGATAAACCAACGTTTAAAAAGTATTGAAATTCGTAAAGAACTCACTGATGAGTGGAAAAGTAGAGGATTAAAAGAAGGACAACAATTTGCAACTTTAACGGATATTATTTCAAAATCTTGGTCGGGAAAAACTACCAAAGAATATAAAATTCTGAAAGGGTTAAAAAAAGAAAATCTTCGTGATAACATGACCAATACTGAATTGATATTAAATATGTTAGCCGAAGCTTCTACTAAAGATATTTCTCAAGCAGTAAATCCTGAAAATTTTGGAGAAAGCAAAAAAGTAGCAAAACAAGGCGGAAATGTTGCCAAAGTTGCTTTGAAAGAATTGGAAGCAAAAACGGGAAAAAAAGTTGTTTCTTCGCTTAATGCCAAATCATTATTAGGATCAAATAAGAATATTGATAAATAAATGAGCGAAGTCCTATCTAAATATCTTCCAGAACATGCTGTCGAATTGTGTTTTGAATTAATCAAAGCGAATTCAGTGCACTTAAAAATCGTTAATGAGCGACAAACGCGCCATGGTGATTATCGAAAAGGACTTTCTGGCAAACATGAAATTACGGTAAATGCTAATTTGAATAAATACCGATTTTTGATAACATTAGTTCACGAAATTTCACATTTAGTAGCTTTTGAAAAATTTGGTAGAAACATAAAACCGCATGGAGTAGAGTGGAAGATGACGTTTCAACGATTGATGGCTCCGTTTATTCGACCAGAAATTTTTCCGCATTCGGTGTTGCCTTTGGTGGCTAATCATTTTAGAAATCCAACCGCGAGTAGCGATACGGATGCCAAATTAGCATTTGCATTAAAACAATTTGACGAAAGAAAAGCCGACATTCATTTTATCCATGAAGTGCCAAGCGGAAGTTATTTTAGAATAAAAAACGGACGCGTTTTCCAGAAAAAGGGTCTTCGTACAAAACGATACGAATGTGTTGAGGTTCAAACAGGAAGATTGTTTTTGTTTAATGCCAATGCTGAGGTTGAAATAATTCCAGGATAATTATGATTAAAAGAAGACCATATTTATTGTTGTTAATTGTTTCTTTAATTCTATTTGTTTTAGGATTTTTTCTAAATGAAGATACAATAGATATAAATGTTCATGATACATATTATGTTATTTTGAGAAAACATTTGTGTTGGTTGCTATCAATAGAATTATTTCTTTTCTCTTTATTTTATTTATTGTTTTATAATGCTAAAATTAATTTTGGCAATCTATTTTTGAAAGTTCATGTTTTTGGAACTTTAATTTCTGTTATAGGATTATTATTTCCTTATTCATTAATTTTTAGGACTACAGAGTTTTCGTTATATGATAATTCGCTATACATAAATTTATGTATGACAATTAGCTTTTTACTCTTTTTAATGTTACAAATACTATTTATTATAAATATATTTGTAACTCTTACAAAGCGACTTATTAAAAAGAAAGCTTTATAAATTGAATGTAATCTAATGAATAAAAATTATTACGCAATATTAATGGCTGGAGGAGTAGGTTCACGTTTTTGGCCAGTTTCTACAACCGAATTTCCTAAACAATTCCACGACATGTTGGGTTCTGGTGATACTTTGATTCAGAAGACTTTTAGTCGTTTGGCAAAGCTCATTCCAATTGAAAATATTTTGATCTTGACCAACGAACGTTATAACGATTTGGTTTTAGAACAATTGCCAATGGTAAAACAAGAACAAGTTTTGTTAGAGCCAGCAATGCGAAATACGGCACCATGTATTTTATACGCATCGTTAAAAATTCAGAAGCAAAATCCTGATGCACTTATGGTTGTGGCACCAAGCGATCATTGGATTGAAGATGAAGATGAATTCGTAAGCAACCTACAACAATGTTTTGATTTTTGTCAAAAAGAAGATGCACTGATGACTTTAGGAATAAAACCAACATTTCCTAATACAGGTTTTGGTTATATAGAATATGATAAATTGGATATAAATCCCATTAAAAAAGTAAATCAGTTTAGAGAAAAACCTAATTATGAAACTGCAAAATCATTTTTAGAGCAAGGAAATTTTCTGTGGAATGGCGGAATTTTTATTTGGAGTACTAAATCGATAACTTCAGCTTTTGAGAAGTTTCAACCACAAATGAGTGCTTTATTTTCACAGGGAAATGAAAGCTATAATACCATTACTGAAAAAGATTTTATAAGCAAAAACTATGCAAATGCAGAAAACATTTCAATAGATTATGCCATCTTAGAAAATGCTAAAAATGTATATGTTTTGCCAGCAACTTTCGATTGGAATGACCTTGGAACTTGGGGACAACTTCATGAAAAAATTGATAAAGACGAAAATAATAATGGTGTTATCAATGCCAAAGTTATTTTGGAAAATGCATCAAATAACATCATTCGTTCCGATGCTAACAAAATTATAGTTGTAGATGGATTACATGATTACATTATTGTTGATAAAGAAGGGATTTTAATGATTTATCCAAAAAGTAAGGAACAAGATATTAAGAGAATTACTGGGTTGGCAAACGAACTATAAGTTAGGGCAGTATAAATTAAATTAATTAAGTGTCAGGATAACCTTTCATTAGTTAAAGTTGCTATTTTTGTAAAGTTGTGTAGGTAATTTCTTTATCTTAACGCAACCTTTTAATAAAAAGTGTAT
>JAIEMH010000219.1 GCA_019752245.1 Flavobacteriaceae bacterium | reverse complement strand
CTAATTGCCTTTTACTTATTTGAGATTGATGCGAGACCTATTAGTCGTCTTGTAAGCTAGGTCGTTTCAGAATGCTCTGTCAAAAATTTCCACTTTATAAAACGGTCCATTTTTAGGTTATGCTAAGGACATAAATATATGATAGCGTTATTCATTTTATGTTATTCCTTTTGCGCAAATATACTATATTTGTCCTAGTTATAAATCATTCTTTATGTCCTATTTGATTTCTGTTATTGTTCCGTGTTACAATCAAGCCAACTTTTTGGATGAGACTTTAAATTCAATTTTAAATCAATCTTACACCAATTGGGAATGTATTATCGTGAACGATGGTTCGCCAGACGACACTGAAAATGTTGCCAAAAAATGGACAAATAAAGACCATCGTTTTCAATACATAAGCAAAGAAAATGGTGGATTAAGTAGCGCTAGAAATAGTGGATTAGAAGTTGCCAAAGGCGATTTTATTCAGTTTTTAGATTCGGATGATTTGTTGAGTTTGGATAAATTTCAGAAATCAATTGATGCTATTGAAAAAGAAGGAGCAGATGTTGTAATTTGCAATTTTATTCGATTTAAAAAGAATTTGAATCAGTTAAAGAGAGCTTTTTGCAAATTAGAGGAGCAAACATTCACCTACGAATCAATTCTTTTGCAATGGGATAGAAGATTTTCAATTCCGATACATTGTGGACTTTTTAAAAGAGAAACTATTGGAAGTGTCAGATTTAATGAAAAATTGAAAGCCAAAGAAGATTGGTTTTTTTGGATTCAAACTTTTAAAAGCAATCCAAAAGTAGCTTTTATCAATGAAAATATGGCTCAATACCGAATGCATAATAAAGGCATGACTAAAGATAATTCTTTAATGGAAGAAAATCTAAGAAAGGCTTATCTGTTGATTTATAATTCATTAGATGATAATCATAAAGAAAAATTCTTTGAAAGATTGATGCACGAATTAGAGCATTCGAAACAAGAATTCAAGAAGTTTAAAGACAATGTTTTCTACAGAAAAATATTCTACAAACTCAAAAAATTATTCTAATTCAACAATTTTTTGTTTGGTTTTTAGTGATTTAGAAAGTGGTGCGCCAGCCAAAAGCATTTTCAGTAAATACCAGTATTTAGGTTTGAATAACGTGCTAAAAATGTAATTTATTCTTAAGTAATTCAATAAAAACCAATAACTTAAATAGCCATAATGCTTTCTAATAATATAAAGCAGTGAAATTTTTAGTTCGGTTTTTATAGTGATGCTTTGTGGTGTACTTGCTCCATGATAGTGAACATATTGTGCATCAGGAATTAAATAACAAGATTTTCCTATTTTTTCTAATCGCATGCACAAATCAGTTTCTTCATAGTAAAGAAATAGATTGGTATCAAATCCGCCAACTTTATTGAAATCTTGAGTTCTAGTAAACATAAAACTTCCTTGAACGTAGTTTACTTTTTGAGCAGAAGTATATTCAAATTTTCTTTTAGGATATTTTTTTGGATTTATTTTTTCTAGAAAATCTCTACCAAAAAGTTCTTTAGAAATGGAGGCAAAATGATCAAAAGCAACCATTCTTTTTCCAGTTTCAGTAAACGATTGACCTCCAACCATTGCAATATCATTGTCTTTTTCAATAGCAGTTTTTAAGATAGAAAAACAGTCGTTTAAAAACAAGGTATCGTTGTTTACAAAAGCAACATATTTGGCATTTGCATACTGATAACCAGCCATATTTCCTGCTCCAAATCCAGTATTGATTTTGCTTCTTACAAGTTTAAGATTTTTGAAAGAATGCTTTTCACAGAATTGTTTTAATGAAAGATAATCTTCATTTTCTGAACAATTGTCGACAACTATAATCTGAAAATTTAAAGTTGAGTCGGTTTTATCAATAATACTATCGATGCATTCTCGGGTAAGTTTACTCGAATTGTAATTTATTATTATTGCGGCTATATCAAACATTCAAAATAGTTTATTATTCAATTTTTCTATACATCATCCAAAGTTGCAAATACCTTTTAAACACAGAAAATGAATGAACATAAGCCAAGATAAAACCTTCTTTACCATCAAGTATTCCAAGTCTGAAAAAATATTGCCAAAGAAAGCGATATAACGGACGAAAAATAAAATGGTAAGCGTTTGGTTTTTTCTTTTTGTTGTATAAGTTTTCTGCTTGTAACTTGCTGTAAAGGTTTAGTTTATCATTATAATTGTCAAAATTTTTGTAACTATAATGATTCAAACTATTTTTTAAAATACCTATGTTTCCATTGGCTTTAATTTCTTCGTGAACTAGATTTCCGTTGTATTGGCAAAACTTTTTATTGAAAAGTCTTATGGCTTTGTCACTTTGCCAACCACCAAAATGTATGTGTTTTCCCATAAAAAAGAAGTTTCTTTTCACAAAAAAAGCTACTTTATCTTCTGGTTTAGCAACAATATCTTTAATTTCAGTTTCTAGTTGTTGGGTAATTATTTCATCCAAGTCAAAAAATACAATCCAATCGTTTTTTGCCTGATTTATTGCATAATTTCGTTGTTCAGAAAAATTTGTAAATTTTCTTTCAATTACTTTAACACCAAGTTCAATAGCTATTGCAACAGTTTTATCACTACTTTGTGAGTCGACAAAAATAATTTCATCTGCAAAAGACAAGCTTTCAACATATCTTTTTACGTTGACTTCTTCGTTAAATGTAATGGCTAAGGCAGTTATTTTTGGGATTGCGTTATTTTCAGACATATAAATAGATGAAATATGAGACAAATATAATATTTTTACACCAATACTATTTTCAAATTTCAATTTGTGTCAAAATTACCTGTTTTAATGTATCATAATATCACTCCTAAACAAGATTTAAGTTTAGGATTAACGCTATCTATGGATAAATTTGAAGAACAACTTCACTATTTGAACGAGCGTAATTTTACAAGTTATTTTGTTTCAGAACTAGAAGATATCGAGTCTTTTTCTAGAAAAGCTGTAGTAGTAACATTTGATGATGTTACAGAAAATCAATTACTGTATGCCTTACCGTTGTTGGTGAAGTATAAAATTAAAGCTACTTTTTTTATTCCGTTTTCTTATATTGGTAAAGAAGATTTATGGAATAATGGTTCCGAAAAAATAATGTCTATTGAGCAATTAAAATCTTTAGACTCTAATTTTGTAGAACTTGGACATCATTCTTTCTTTCATAAAAAATACACAACATTATCTCCAGAAGAAATACAACTTGATTTTGATAAAAGCTTTGAAGTTATTGAACAAAACAATTTAAAAGTAGCTCCAGCATTGGCATATCCGTATGGTAATTATCCTAAAAAAGGAATTGGAAAAGTAAAATTCTTTGAAATTTTAGCAAGTAATAATATAAAAATGGCTTTCAGAATTGGAAATAGAGTAAATAGTTTTCCGTTAAAAAGTAAATTTGAAATCCATAGAATTGATATAAAAGGAGAAGACAGTTTGTTGTCTTTTAAATGGAAATTGCGATTAGGAAAACTTCGATTGTTTTAAAAAATTACTTAATATCTTTTTCAATAAGTATCATTTTTACATATCTAGAAAAAACTCCGTAGGCATTTATACTTGCTAAAGCCAAACCAGGAACACCATCAAGAAAACCTCTTTTTAAAATATAAGACGAAAAAAAGCGGTAAAGTGGTTTGAAAAATAAATGTAAAATAGTGACTTTCTTGCCTTTTTTTAAGGAAGTATTTGCCTGAAACCAAGAATAGGAGTCTTTCTTTTGAATTAAATGAAACAATCCTTTATAGGTATAATGAATCATAAAATTCTTCAAACTTCCGATGCTTCCTTCAACCTGAAGTTTTTCGTGAACGTCTCCAGAAAATTTTACATTGTTATTTTTTACCAATCGTAGCACTTTATCTACTTTATGATATAAAAAACGATTCATGTAAAAATGTGGAAAACTTAATTTATATCCAGAATGGTTGTTTTTTTCAATTTCCGATAAAATTTCAATCTTTAATTTTTGCGAAACACGTTCGTCTGCATCAATAAAAAGAATCCAATCTCCAGAAGCATACGAAATAGCATGATTTTTTTGATTAGAAAAATTATCAAACTTTCGTTCTAAAACCTTACAACCATGTTCTAAAGCTTTTTCTTTAGTTCCATCGGTGCTAAAAGAGTCAATTACAATAATTTCATTGGCAAAATCTACCGACTTTAAAGCGTCATTAATGTAGTCAATTTCGTTGTATGTAGGAATAATAACAGAAAGTGTACCCATTAATTTGATTTTTTGTAAGTACAAATTTAATAAAATTAGGTTACCTTTGCAGCATTATGCAAAAGAATATTTCAGTAATAATAGTAGCTAACAATAATCCTGAGTCACTAGAAAAAGTTATCTGGAGTTATAATACTCAGACTTTCAGAAATTTTGAAGTCATTATTGTTAATAAAAATTCTTCTAATAGTGTTTTAGAAGTTATTAAAGCTACTGAGAAAGAAGTTTTTTTTCCGATGATTTGTGTCAATTCAACAGAAGAAAATTCAGAAAATAATTACATAAAACAGGCTGTAGAAGTTGCAGCTACTAATTATATTTTGGTAACAAATTCTAATTGTTTATCAAGACCAGATTTTATAGAACAACACATTAAAAATAGAGTGGAAGAGGCCTTTTTAATGGGAACTAGTTTTGAAATTCCTAAAACAGTCTTTGATAAAATCACCAAAGATATGGTTTATTCCTCACAATGTTTTGACTCTAAATGGCTTCAAAAAAATGGCTTAAAATCTGTAATAAATCAGTTTTTTATAACATCATCTGGATTAATAAATAGTTTTCTTGATGAGTTTGCAACGATAAATTTAGATCATAATACTACCAATTGGTCATTTTGGAAATCAGATTTTGACAAAATAACTAATTATGATACTTCGATAATAAATCAGTTCATAAATAGTGGTTTAAAATCTAAATGCATAAAATACAGAGCAATACTTTTAAAAGCAACAAATTAAATAAAACATAAACTAACAAATTGAGGCTTAGTTTTATAAACAGAATAATCAGTATCTTTGATACTAAAAAGCAATCAATTACATAAGTTTTTTTGGATAAATATTATGAAAATAACCGTAATTATAAGTACCTACAATGCAGAAGAATGGCTAGAAAAAGTTTTGGTTGGATACAGCGTTCAAACCTACAAAGACTTTGACATCATTATTGCTGATGATGGTTCTAGACCTTCTACTAAAGAATTGATTGATTCATATGCTAAAAATTTTCCTGTTCCAATAAGACATTTATGGCATGAAGATTTAGGATACAGAAGGCAAGAGATTTTGAATGTTGCTATTGTAGAAGCAGCTCACGATTATATTCTAATGACTGATGGTGATTGTATTCCAAGAAAAGATTTTGTTGAAGTACACGCAAAACTTGCCGAAAAAGGAAAATTTTTATCTGGCGGATATTGTAAACTACCCATGAAAACTAGTAAAGCCATTTCTAATGATGATATTGTTTCTGGAAATTGTTTTAATGTAAAATGGTTAAAATCTATTGATTTGTTAGGTTTTTCTAATACCTTAAAGTTGGGCGCCAATAGCTTTATTGGTAAATTTTTAGATATTATTTCACCAACTAATCCTTCTTTTAATAACTGTAATTCTTCTGGTTTTAAAGAAGATATGATTGCAATTAATGGCTACGATGAACGCATGAAATATGGTGGTCCAGATCGTGAATTTGGTGAGCGTTTAGAGAATTATGGTGTAAAAGGAAAACAAATACGACATAAGGCAATCGTCTTGCATTTAGATCACGCACGAGGTTACAAAACACCAGAATCTCTTGCTGCTAATCTTGCTATTAGAAAAGAAGTTAGAGATAAGAAAATTGTTTGGACTAACTTTGGAATAAAAAAGTAATTTCCTAATTGGGTTATAAGTTGTTTTTTAAAAATAAATCCAAATCTGGGATGATAATTTCTGGAGTTAATTGTAAATAAAATTCCTTTGGATTTTGTTCAATTTGCTTTCTTTCTTCGTAGGTAAAACTCTTGAATAACTCAGGTTTTTTATCTAGTAAATGAATCGAATGATGCTTAATTCCATCTTCAAAACTAGCCCAATGCAATTTATTTACATAAGGAGAAAACAGCGTAAAAGTTGGCTTCTGCAATGCTTTTGCAATGTGTACAGTGCCACCTTCATTGGCTACTAAAAGATCACATTGGTACATTAGTTTAATAAAATCTCTAATGCTTGGCGCGTAGATGTCTAAAATAATATTTTCTTTAAACTTGCATAAATCATAAATAGCCAGCGCATCTTTCTTTTGATGTGGTGAATAGTTAAACAGAATATAAACGTCATAGTTTTTAGCAATAAAATCTATAATTTCTGCAACATATTCAAACGGCATTGATTTTTGTGGTGTACTTCCAAGAACACCAAGCATGATTACTTTTTTATCGCGATAATTTTTTAGCCAATCTTCATTTTTTTCTGCATCAGATAAAAAAAGTTTTGGTTCATAGTCTATTGGTTCAAAATCTCCGGCAAGTTCAATAAGATGAACTCGATCTTCAATAGCTTTTCCACAGAATTTAGTAGAAGATTTTAGCGCTTCGGTTGGATGTGTGTAGTAGTTCCAATTTCCGAATTTCTTTCTGCTTTTGTGACCAATAGTTTGTTTTGCACCGCCAAATTTACAAATCAATCGGCTTTGCGTTTTAGAATAAGGATCAAAAATTATATCATACTTTTCTTTTCTTACTTGACGAATAAAAGCCAGTAAGTTGCCAATTTTTTTTAGCTCTTTTTCGTTTACAGCTATAATTTTATCAATGTTTGGATTTTCTTGTAAAACTCCAGTTGCAAATTCATAAGCCATGAAGTGAATTTCACTATCAGGAAATTTTCGTTTAAAATTATTAGCTATTACAGAAGCAATTAGCACATCGCCAATTCGCTTGTTTTGTATGATTAAAATTTTCTTCATAAAAGTATTTCTTGGTGCAAAGTACTATTTTTTATACTTTTAAACCAAAATATTATTCAACACTGTGAAGATTATCATCAATTCTAATTTTAAATCTCAAGAAAATGCTATTGTTCAATTAGTTAACCGCTTTTTTGAGGAAGGTGATCTTATAGTTAAAGGTTCTAGAAACATTATTAAATCTAATTTTCTAGCGGAGGAGAAGGTAAACATCAAGTTTTTTCAGAAACCAGGCTTTTTAAAATCTATTATTTATTCTTTTTTTAGAAGTACAAAAGCAAAGCGATCTTATGACTATGCTAATTATTTGATAGCAAATAGTATTCAGACGCCACAGCCAATTGCTTACCTCGAAGAACGAAACGGCTTTGGATTATTAGGCGACAGTTTTTACATAAGCCAACAAATTGATTATGATTTTACCATTCGTGAGCTAATTCACAATCCGTTGTTTCCCAATCGTGATACTATTTTAGAACAATTTGCTGAATTTACTTTTAAAATGCACGAGGCAAACGTTAATTTCTTAGATCATTCTCCAGGAAACACATTGATTATAGACAAAGGAAATAACCTCTATGCGTTTTATTTAATTGATTTGAATAGAATGAAATTTGAAAAATTATCTATTGAAGATAGAATGGATAATTTTAAAAAAATGTGGCTTTCTAGATCAATGATTAAAGTTGTTGCCAAACGATATGCCGAACTAATAAACCAACCAGAAGAAAAAATTTATGCTATTTTACTCGAAAAAACACTTCAATTTAAAAGAAAAATAACCAAAAAGAAATACCTAAAAAGAAAAATAGGTAAAAAATAACAGCACTATTTAAGAATTCAAAAAAGCAGATTTTAGAAGTATGTATTCTAAAATCTGCTTTTTATATTTTACTTTGTAAAATCTTTAAACGGCTACATCATATTCTCTTAAAGCGTCGTTAAGTGACGTTTTTAAATCGGTTGATGGTTTGCGTTTTCCAATAATAAGAGCACAAGGAACTTGGAAATCTCCAGCAGCAAATTTCTTACTATAACTTCCCGGAATTACCACAGAACGCGCTGGGACAAATCCTTTGTATTCAATTGGTTCATCACCTGTAACATCAATTATTTTAGTTGAAGCAGTTAAGCATACGTTTGCTCCAAGAACGGCTTCTTTTTCTACACGAACTCCTTCTACAACAATACATCTTGAACCAATAAACGCACCATCTTCAATAATAACTGGCGCAGCTTGTAAAGGTTCAAGAACACCACCAATTCCAACGCCTCCAGAAAGGTGCACATTTTTACCAATTTGCGCACAACTTCCAACCGTTGCCCAAGTGTCAACCATTGTTCCTTCGTCTACATAAGCGCCAATATTTACATAACTTGGCATTAAAATAACACCTTTAGAAATGTAAGCACCATATCTTGCAACTGCTGGTGGAACTACACGAATTCCTTTTTCTGCATAACCTGTTTTTAATAACATTTTATCGTGGTATTCAAAAATACCCGATTCTAAAGTTTCCATTTTTTGGATAGGAAAGTACATTACAACTGCTTTTTTCACCCATTCGTTTACTTGCCATCCGTCTAAAACTGGTTCGGCTACTCTTAGTGTTCCAGCATCTAAAGCAGCAATAACTGTTCTAATTGCGGTTAATGTGTTTTCTTCTTTTAATAATTCTCGGTTATCCCAAGCATTTTCTATTGCAGATTGTAATTCGTTCATGTTTTGTAAAATTTACAGCAAATATAGTTGAAAAGGAATAATTTTTTAAGTTCAAAATCAGAAATAATTACAATTTATACTCCATAATTTTCCATTTTCGTCCTTTAGTAATTTTGTGATATTGTTTTTGCCAAAAAGACATTTTTTTATAATTTCTTTTTTCGGTAGATAGATATTCAGGATTAATTTTATCAATTTCTACTACTAATTCTTCTATCTTTTTTAATTTATTATGATTGAAAAAGTCTTTTAAAACGGTTCTAAATTCTTTAAAATACCAATAATGATGTATCAAATTTTCGGTTACTTGTGGTTTAGAATCTATTTGAAAAAAGTAATTAAAAGCGACTTGTTCCATTATAAATAATTTGCATTTTGAATATAAAACATCGGTAAGTTCTTCTACCAAAAAGAGTTTGTTTGTGTGGCTTGAATTGAAACCAATTACGCCAGCATTCCAAACAATAAAATCGGAATTAATTTTAATTTTATCAGGATAAGATGCAATAGAAAATAGATTTTCTTGGTTTAAAAAAGTTCTCATTTTTCTAGCAATTCCGCCAGGATTATCAATTAATTTTCCTTCACATCTGTCAAAATAAACCACATTATTGTTGATCTCAGAAAATAATTGAGATGTATTTTTTGTAAAATAAGTATCAGAATCTAGATAAAGAAAGTTTCCATTAAAGTTAGAAGTAATTTCTTGTAACAACTTTATTTTAGTTCTATGCACAAAGTTGTTTTTGCCTTTCCAACTGCTAATTGTTTGCTCTTCAAGTTCAAAATAAAGCACTGATTTAGGTAGTTTGTTTTTATAAAAAGCTACATTATCGGTATAGATTATTATTTGATTTTCATCAATTTCATGAAATTTATAATACGATAATAACGAGTATAAAATCTCATGTTGATAATCAATTCCTCCGTAAGCAAAATAGACAATATAGTTCATGAATCTAAAATAATATTGGTTCAAATTTAAGCAGTAAAATAGATTTTTTGATGATTTTAAATTATTTTGAATGAGTAGACATTTTTTTCGTATCTTTATGTATATAGTACAAATTGCTATATCAAATTTTTATGAGAAAAATTTATCTTATTATTGCAGTAGTCTTTCTAAGTATTACTAGTTGTCAGAAGAAAGACAAATCGGGTGCTGAATCTGAAAATGATTCAATTGTAAATCAAGATACTACAATGGTAGTTAAAGATGAAGTGGTTATTGATACTACAAAAGTGGATTCGTCTGATGTTGAATTACCTAACAAAATGTCAACCAAAACAACTACTAAAACAACCGATCCTTCTAGTGGGAAATACGCTTTAGCAGAAACTAAATGGAAATTGGTTCAATTAAACGGTAAAGCTGTCGCAAGTACATCTGGAAAAGATTTTTTTATCAATTTAGATTCTAAATCGGGTAAATTTTCGGCTTATGCAGGATGTAATTCTATTTCAGGTTCGTATGTAATGAAAGCTGAAACAAAATTAGCATTTTCTAAAATTATTTCTACCAGAATGGCTTGTCCAAACATGGATTTAGAAACTAATTTCATCAAAACTTTAGAAAAAGTAGATAATTACATGATTGAAGGCAATGGAAAAACACTTCACTTTCATAAAGCTAAAATGGCTGCTTTAGCCAAGTTTGAAGCAGTTAAATAAAATTTCTAAATAAAATTCTTTATTTGAATCCTCTGAAAAGAGGATTTTTTTTTGCTTTAAACTCCTATAAATAATTATCTTTACTTAAAAAATAAAATGCCTAGAATTTTAGCTATAGATTACGGAATGAAGCGCACCGGAATTGCCGTTACCGATGAATTACAAATTATTGCATCTGGTTTAACTACAATTCCATCAGAAACTGCTATTGCCTTTCTAAAAGATTATTTTTTAAAAGAAAAAGTGATTAAAGTTTTAATTGGTGAACCTAAACAAATGAACGGATTGCCATCACAAAGTACTGAAATCATTGAGAAATTTGTTACTAAATTTAAAACTACTTTTCCAGATATGGAGTTGGAACGTTCCGACGAGCGATTTACTTCTAAAATGGCTTTTCAAACTATGATTGACAGTGGCTTAAAGAAAAAACAACGCCAAAATAAAGCTTTGGTTGATGAAATTGCTGCAACAATAATGCTTCAAGATTATCTTCATAACAAGAAATAGTTTTATATTTTTTGATTCAATTTTAGCGCTAGAATTGAAGCATCAATTAGATACAAAAGATTTGGTAATCTTGGAAATATTTCAAAAAGATTCGACAATTTAAGTATAAGATAAATAATCTTTTTTTGGCTTGTTTTTACTTTTATAAGAAAGTCTAAATTATGCTATGAATTTATTATTTTTGTGTGATTGTTAGATTTTATAAAAAATTTTAAATGGAAAATCCAGATGTTATATTGGTTGGAGCAGGAATAATGAGTGCAACATTGGCTGTTTTTCTAAAAGAATTACAACCAGATATTAGAATTGCTATATATGAACGACTTGATCAACCTGCATTAGAAAGTTCTGATGCATGGAATAATGCTGGAACTGGACATTCTGCCTTTTGTGAGTTAAATTATACGCCGCAGCACGAAGATGGAAGTGTAAATTGCGATAAAGCGATTAAAATTGCCGAATCTTTTGAAGTTACGCGTCAATTTTGGAGTTATTTGGTTGCTAATGGTAAACTTCCAAATCCAGAAAATTTTATACATTCTATTCCACATTTAAGTTTTGTTTGGGGTAATGAAAATGTAGATTATCTTCAAGAACGATTTGAAACACTATCTAAAAATCCTTTGTTTTCTGGTATGGAATTCAGCACTAATTTTGATCAACTTCAAAAATGGATGCCATTGGTTATGGAAAACAGAACTAAAGATGAAAAACTTGCAGCTACTTACATGCCGTTTGGTACTGATGTTAATTTTGGTTCTTTAACTAAAAGTATGTTTGATTATATAGCAAAATTAGATGGTATAGCTATTTTTTATAATCACGAAATCCAAAAAATAAGACAAAAAGAAGACAAACGTTGGCGACTTAAAATAAAAGATTTAGAAAATTCTACAAAAAGTAAGTCTTATGCTAAGTTTGTTTTTATTGGCGCTGGAGGCGGTTCTTTATTGCTTTTAGAGAAAGCTAATGTTAAAGAAGGAGAAGGTTTTGGTGGTTTTCCGGTAAGTGGTCAATGGTTGAAATGTACTAATGGCGAAATTATTGAAAAGCATCATACAAAAGTTTATGGAAAAGCTAGTGTGGGCGCACCACCAATGTCTGTTCCGCACTTAGATACAAGAATTATCAACGGAAAAAAAGAACTGCTTTTTGGACCAGTTGCTGGATTTTCGACTA
>JAIEMH010000057.1 GCA_019752245.1 Flavobacteriaceae bacterium | reverse complement strand
TTTATCACCTGAACTTCAGGCTGATTACCCGTGGAATATGTCTTGGCAACGCTTGCTTGATATCCTCACTTTTAATGCTCCTATCGTTCCTCGTACCGAGTTTAAAGGTGAAGATTTTGGTACTTTGGCAGCCGAATTGTCACAAGATCCATCTGCTAAAGAGAACAAAGGTAATTTAGGTTATTTCACAAGTTTCAGAATGGTTTATGCTTTTGAAAACGGTGCCTATAACACGCCGGTTGGAAGTGTTTCTAAACCTGTAAGAACCCGATTTGGCTACCATTTAATTAAGGTTAACGATGTTAGGGATAATAGAGGTGAGGTTGCTGTTGCGCACATCATGGTTATGAAGCCTAAAGAGGGTGAAGATGTTTTAGCAGCAAAATCTACCATTGATGATATTTATAAAAAAATTCAGCAAGGTGAAAAATTTGAAGAGTTGGCAAAGCAATTTTCTGAAGACAAATCTTCGGCTTCTAAAGGCGGTGTTTTGAATCGATTTGGATCGGGTCAACTGAGTTCGGAAGCTTTTGAAAATCAAGCGTTTTCCTTGTCTAAAGAAAATCCAATTTCTAAGCCTTTTGAGACTCAATTTGGATGGCACATTGTAAAGTTTATTGAGCGTTTTCCAATAAAATCGTATGATGATTCTAAAACAGAATTGGAAAATAAAATCAGTAAAGACGATCGTTCTAGGTTGATTACTAATTCATTGACGGAAAAATTAAGAAAGAAATATCCCATTAAAAGAGATAACAAACTGTATGCTACACTTTCTAAATTGGTGACAAACGATTTTTACGAAGCTAAATGGAGTTTGCCAGAAACTGCTAAAAGCTATACCGGTACTTTGTTTAGTGTAGGTACGAAAAAATTAACAGGAACTACTTTCCTAGATTATGTTTATTCGCAACAAAAGTCGGGAATTGCAGTAAAACCAGTAGAAAAATTGGTTGAAAAACTTTTTGAAAATTTTGCAGACGAGCAACGCAATCAGTACAACAATGATAATCTTGAAACTGAATTTCCTGATTTTTCGGCTGTTATGGATGAGTACCGCGACGGATTGTTGTTGTTTGATTTGATGGACAAGGAAATTTGGCAACGTTCTAAAACTGATTCTATTGGACTTCAATCTTTTTATGAAACTCAAAAGGAGAAGTACCTTTGGAAAACAAGAGTTGCCTCTGAAGTTTATTCTTCTACCGATCTTGAGGTTATGAAGAAAGTTTTGGATATGGTTAAGAAAAACAAGACTCCAAAGGATGTTAAAGATAAGTTCAACACCGCTACTGTTGTAAAATTAATGGTTTACGATGGTACTTTTGAAGAAGGTGCTGATGCTTTGCCAAAAGGCACTAAAATGGAATTGGGACTGTCTGAAATCTCACAAAAAGGTGAGTACTATTATGTTACTAAAGTTACCAAAGTTATTCCTGCAGGAGTTAAAACCTTGGAAGAATGTAAAGGAAAGTTGATTAATGATTATCAACAATATTTAGAACAAAATTGGGTAGATAATTTGAAAAAAGAATTTGCAGTTAAAGTAAATCAACAAACTTTTGAGAACGTTAAAAAACAAATTAAAAAATAATAATTTAGTAATGATGAATGTATTGAAAAATAAATGTGCACTGAGTGTTTTCCTTTTTTTAATTGGTTTGTATGCGAATTCGCAAGAGATAATTAAAGATAAAGTTGCTGAGAAGAAAACTACGCAACAACAAAAAAGACAGCGAATAGACGGAATTGTTGCTACAGTTGGTGATTATACCGTTCTTGATTCTGATATTGATAAAGCTTTTTTAGAAATAGAAGGTTCTGGTGGTTCTGTAAAAGACATTACACGTTGTCAAATGTTGGGTAAACTTTTGGAAGATAAGTTGTATGCACACCAAGCTATTCAAGACTCTATCATTGTAAAAGATGAAGAAGTTAAAGAAAAGATGAACCAGCAAATTGACTATATGGTAGAGCAATTGAAGTCAATGGACAATGTGGTTAAGTACTTCAAAAAGAATAATGAAGATGAGTTTAGAACTGAGCTTTTTGAAATATTAAAACAACAAAAATTGGCTCAAGAAATGACCAAAAAAATTGTTGATCCTATTCAAATTACACCAGAAGAGACTAGAACTTTCTTTAAGAAAATTCCAGAATCTGAGCGTCCGCTTTTGGGTGCAGAACTAGAGATTGCTCAAATTGTGATTACCCCAAAAGTGTCTGATGCCGAAAAGCAAGTTGTGATTGACCGATTGAAAGAAATTAAAAAACAAGTTCAAGAAGGTGCCAGTTTTACTACCAAAGCCGTTTTGTATACTGAAGATCCGGGATCACGATCTAGTGGTGGATTCTATAAAATAAACAGAAAAACAGGTTTTGTAAAAGAATTCAAAGATGTTGCCTTCTCTTTGCAAGAAGGTGAAATTTCGGAGCCGTTTGAAACCGAATTTGGTTTTCATATTATTTACCTAGAAAAAATAAAAGGTCAAGAGTTGGAATTGCGTCACATATTGATGATGCCTAAAGTTACTTCTGAATCACTTAAACAAGCAAAAGATAAAATTGATCTTATAAAAAAACGTATTCAAGACAAAGAAATCACTTTTGCTGAAGCGGCAAGAACGATGTCTGATGAGAAAGAAACTAGAGCTAATGGCGGAACGTTAATCAATCCCAAAACACAAGATACGCATTTTGAATTGACTAAAATGGATCCTGAGTTATATTCTCAAGTTTCTAATATGAAAAGTGGTGATATCTCTTCGGTTATTTTAGATGAAGATCCTAAATCAGGGAAGAAATATAAAATCATTATGGTTACTAATAAAATCGAAGAGCACGTTGCCGATTTTAGTAAAGATTTTATCAAAATAAAAGAATTGGCGCTTAAAGAAAAGCAAATCAATGCTATTGCAAAATGGTCTGAAGCGAAAATCAAAGAAACCTATATTAAGATTAATGGCGAATACAGAGATTGTGTATTTACCAATAATTGGTTGAAAAAATAGTTTTGAGAATCTAGAATTTAGAATTCAATTTTTATCATTTAAATATCTAAACTTTACTATGTCGGACGTTACAGCTATACAAAACCTGGTTCAAAAAAGGCTTGAACTTAAGAAAGAAATTTCCAAAATAATCATTGGTCAAGACGCTGTTGTTGATCAGATATTGCTTAGTATTTTTTCTGGTGGGCACGCACTTCTTGTTGGTGTTCCTGGATTGGCTAAGACGTTAATGGTAAATACCATTTCGCAAGCGTTGGGTTTGAATTTCAAGCGTATTCAGTTCACACCCGATTTGATGCCTTCGGATATCTTAGGAAGTGAAATTCTTGATGAAAACCGTCAGTTTAAGTTCCTTAAAGGACCGATATTTTCTAATATTATTCTTGCCGATGAGATTAACAGAACGCCACCAAAAACGCAAGCTGCTTTATTAGAAGCTATGCAGGAGCGTTCGGTAACCATTGCAGGACACAATTATAAATTGGATTTGCCTTATTTTGTATTGGCCACTCAAAACCCGATTGAGCAAGAAGGAACCTATCCTTTACCAGAAGCGCAATTGGACCGTTTTATGTTTGCCATAAAATTAGATTATCCATCGTTTGCAGAGGAAGTTGAAGTGGTAAAAAGCACTACATCTGACGCTAAACCAACAATAAATCCGTTATTTTCGGCACAAGAAATTATTGATTTTCAACACTTGATTCGCAGAATTCCTGTTGCAGATAATGTTATAGAATATGCTGTGACTTTGGTGAGTAAAACACGACCTAACAATTCTTTGTCTAACGATTATATTAAGAATTATTTGGATTGGGGTGCAGGTCCAAGAGCTTCTCAAAATTTGATTTTGGCAGCCAAAGCCAATGCCGCTTTCAACGGAAAATTCTCGCCAGATATTGAAGATGTAAAAGCTGTTGCTACTGGAATATTACGACACAGAATCATCAAAAACTACAAAGCTGACGCCGAAGGAATAACAGAAGAAATGATTATTGATAAATTGTTGTAAGATGGTTTTTCTAACGGGTATGAATGATTCAGCAATTTTAGTGTTGCTAGTAGTCTACTTGTTTTTCAACACGCTTCTGTATTTTATTGTTATAGGAATTTTATATTTATTACGATTAAAATCTTTTTATGCTGCTTGGTATAAAAAGATTTTGTTGTTTATAGTGGTCGGTGCGTTGGCTTATTTCGTGCTTTATTTTAACTTTCAACTTACTCATAGAGGATTGTTGGAGTAGTGGCTTGTTGGTTTTCTATATGTTTATATACTCTCGAAGTGGCGGTTGTGGTTGATGCGAATTGTCTTATTTAAGTTCTCGATACATTTCATAAAAAGCTTAGGGCATTTTATGAAACACTCGAAGTGACGGTTGGTTGTTGATGGCCTTTTTTGGACGCGGATTTATTTATTTTTAACACAAAAGAAACATAGTTTTTTTTATGTTATAGAAATGGAAGTTGCGGTTGGTTATTGATGGCTTTTTTTTGGACGCGGATTTATTTATTTTTAACACAAAAGAAACATAGATTTTTTTATGTCTTAGAAATGGAAGTTACGGTTGTGGTTGGTGTTTTTTTTAATTAAGTTATTTAAAGAATAATTTTTATATTTGGATTTGCCCGAGGAACACTATTTAAATTCGTGTTTTACTGTGTTTTTGAGCTTTCGTAGTCTTTTAAACTAATAATTTTGCCTGATTGAATTGTAAAAAGATAACCATAAACTAAATGAAACTATTAAAAATTCTGTTCTTTCTTTTGTCAATGAATTCTGTTTCGGGACAATATGTTGAGGAAAAAATTTCTAAAGTATACTATTCAGACGTTGATACCATTACATATAAATACTCTAGTTATCCCAATCTATTTGAGCTTGATTTGAGTAAAAATGATACTATTAGTCCAGGAACTAATTCCTCTAAAGGGATTATAATGTATGCCTTTATCGGAAAAGATACCCTTTCTATAAAAGGTGATAATTATCCCTTTGCTAGAAGAAGTTATGTAACTATTAAAACACCAAAAAGAACTACTGTCGTTGTTTTTAGGTTTAATTCTTCTGCCTCAAATTTTTCTCAAGACTATATAAATGCGAATCAAGGAACAGTTTCTTTTGATTTGCCCGAAGTTTATGAACTTGCTAATGTCATTTGGGCATTATCACCAACAGGAAAAGAAGCTACAAATTTGCAAAAGGATACCCAGTACTATAAAGAAGTAGAAAACTATTTCAAACCTTATTTAGATCATCCTGTTTTTAAAAAATTGATTTTGGAAAACCAAAATGACTATTCTCAAAAGTATTTCCAATTTAGAGAAAATAGTTTTATTTACGAATTTAAAGGAAGTAAAATTGTTAAAGGAGCTACTTACAATTATGCTTTTGGAGCGGATTGGGAAGGATTTACCAATTTATTTACCGACTTACTTCCGTTAGTTCAAGATTTTTCTGACCGCACTAATTTCAGAACCTTTTACAAAAAGCACAAGAAATATTATTCTAATGATTTAAAAAGGCTTCAAGAATTATTGCCTATAAAAAACATGTGGCATTGGTTAGAAAACGAATTCCCAATCAAGCAAAATGCCTATAAAATTATTTTTTCTCCATTAATTGGCGGCTCTCATAGTACTCAAAAATATTATGGTAAAGACACTACAAATGATTCTTGGTTTAGTGAAAGTGTCATGTTTATTTGTGATGCAAATCGATATGATTCGAATAAAGAACTTACAGAAAAGCAAAAAGAGGGTTTGATGTCGGGTGTGGTTTTTACCGAAATTGACCATAATTATGTAAATCCAATTAGCAATAATTATAAAAAAGAAATTGCGGAAATTTTTAATGCTAAAGTTTGGTCCGATGAACAGAATGGGTTTTATAACAATCCGCAATCTGTTTTTAATGAATACATGACGCATTCTGTATTTTGCTTATGGGTTGCAGAAAATTATGATAAGGAAACTTCCGATTATGTAATCAATGAAAGGGTAAAAATGAATGTAGCGAGAAGAGGGTTTATAAAGTTTAAAGAATTTAATGACCAAATGATCCAACTGAAAAACGAAACCCCAACCAAAACTGTTGCAGAGCTCTATCCACAAATTATTGAGTGGGCAAAACTTCAGAGATAGTTTTATTTCAAAACGCTCGTCTCATTTATTAATCTGATGGGTTTGTTGTAGAGGAGTTTCATAAACATGACTTCTACAAACGAAGTGTATTTTTTATTGCCGCATTCGTACCACCAATAGGAAGCGTATTTTATATTGTTTTTCTCCATTACATTGTACCAAATTTTTTGGTTCTGAACAGTAACTTCTTTTGTTTGAATAATTTTATAGCCGTTTCCGGTCCAACAAATTAGCGGTTTGTGTGATGGAGTTTTAATGTAGATAAGTTTGTTGGGTGTTTCAATTTTAAAAACTTCAGGGCCAATCCATTTGCCTGTTTCTATTTTGTATTTTGGGTTTAAACCTTGTAGGATATCGTCGTTTTTCTCTTTTTTCATTTCTAAACTAGTAACAAAAATAACAGCAATCATCAGTAGCGTAATCAGCGTGTTGGATTTGGTATTAGCAGCGATTATTTCTTCTTTCTTGGGTTGAAAATAGCGAATGATCCACAGCATTGGCAGTACTTGATAGGCTATAAAACACAATATCCCAATGGTATGGTGCAACACATTTTCTTGAGTGCATTGCAATAAAATAAGGGTTACAATTCTAAAATAATTTGAAATTATGTTTAGAATAATAATCACGCTACAGAAAAGTGTAATTTGACTAACGCTAAAGTATTTTTTGTTTTTTCGTTCTTCCAATGTCAATAAAATGGCACCTGTTAACAATCCGGTTTTAAACATTGACAATCCCATACAAGCTGTGTCGATTGTTATTTTTGCTCCGTTTAGGTAAAAATTTACGCCTTCAATCCTATCAATTGTCATGATGTTTTTTAACGTTAGATACACACCATAGCACAGTGTTTGCTTGATTTCGGTGGTTAAATGTTCGAAAAACTTATTAAAAATGGATGAGAAAAGCAAAATACAAATGAACGCTATATAAGAGAACTTCTTTGTGAAGCTGTAATACATAAGACAAGCCAAAAGTAGCAAAGCCAAAAAATGTAGTGATTTGGTGTGCAGTCTGTAACTCACAAATTCACAAATAAGCAGTAGTGCTACTACAAAATAATTGACTTTAAAATTTGTTTTACGGCTGCCCATTACAAATAGCAGGATAGAACAAGCTATCCCAATACAATCGTTTTCAATTCCGAAATTTACGGTATTGTAGTTCATTGCCACTAGTAAAATTAGCGCAACAACCAGAAGCAACGTTTTGTTTTGGGATAGCAGTTTCATTTAGGCAATTTGGTTTTTGGTCTTTTTATAATACCATCCTAGCGCAATTAAAGCCGTAATGATCATCAGCCATTCGTAAGGTTCAGGAACTGCGCCGTCGTTATTTATTGAGGCATTTCCTAGAGTGTTTACATTTTTTTCAATGCCATTTTTTTCATAATCTGCATCGGTTTCTAACACTATTAATGACGAAATGGGTGTTACAATATTGGCGTCTTTTGCTAAATTTAGATATTGGTTGTTTGCCAAACTGTCGGCTTGGATTTTTACTTGCTCGTCTAGAACTTTTCCAAAAGCATACATTCTATAAATATGATTGGATCCGTTGCTGTTGGATTGTGCTGTTTTTGGTTTTTCTTCAATTGCAATGTTTGCAGGTTCAATATTTACTAAGTTTTCGGCTGTTTTTAGTGTTGTAAATTGATTGTCGTGAATCAGTTTCACTGCGTTTTTCAAATCCGATTTTAGGTATTCTACATATTTTTGCTCTTTAATGGTTTGCCAAAACGGATTCAGTTCTTCTGATATGTTGATGACTTTTAGATTTCTTTGTTTGGTTCCCAATTTTATTTTTTTCAAATAATTGGAAGTTTCTAATTCTTCAAAATTTGCTGAAAATGTGCCGCATTTTGTAACAACCAAACTATTTTCGGCTATTTTATAAAGCGGAAGTAAAGAATACTGTAAGTTTTCAAATTGTGATAAAGTTTCTTCCGCATTGGCGCTAGTAATTTGTTGTTTTTCATTGTTTAGATAAACAAAGTATTTTTTATTGTTTGTATTTAAAAGCGTTCTCACTTCGTCAATTGTCCAAGAACTGTTTAAATCCAAAATTATTTCGGCAGGAGTGAACGGACTGTTTTTCTTTTCAATTTCTTTAATTTGATAGGTTTTGTCTTTCCATACAAAAGCGTTTGAGAAAGCCTTGTTAGTTGTTTTTACCTCTGCTTTCCATTTGTTTGGACCAGTCGCTTCATTGATGTAGAAGTTGTTTACTAATTCAAAATCTTTATCGGATTCAAATTTGGCATTGCCTATTAATTGGATTCTCGAAATCGTTTCGGCACCAGAAAGATTTGGCCCTTTTATGTCGAGACTGTTGTACGTCATTTGGTCATTTTCTACTTTTAATGGTGTTGTGAAGCCACATTTGAACGTTCTTGGCATTTCTTTGCTTATTGGAAAAACACGAACTACAACCTTATTTCCTTCTTTCCATTGCATCAATGACGGATCGCGGTTTTCTACTGCAACAATTTGTTTGTAAGCTGCTTGGGCTTTTTCTTTGGTTGTTAAAACTCCTTTTCGTTCTGTGCCATTTACCCACAGTGATAGGGAAGTTGCCACTGAACCTTCTGGTAATTGAAACGAGTAAATGGCTTCTTTTTGACCCCAAGAATCTTTCTCGCAGGCAATGTCCATAGTTATTTCGGTGTAAGCAAGACGGTTGTTGGCGAAGATTTTGACATCTTCTTTTATGTTTTTGGTTACTACATCGCGACCACTCCACAATTGTTCTTCGGTTTCAAGACGTTTGTCAAAATTTGATTTTAGAATGTTAATTCTGTCGTCGGCGCTTAAATTTAATTCTTTGCAAAAAAAGTAGGCAATGTTCACAAACGGATTGTGTGTTTTTCGTTCGTTGTATTGTTTACCTCCAAAATTATCGAATCCTCTAAATTCAAAAAAGTTGTCGGTACTTTGATAAACAATTCCTTTTTTAAGCAAAATTTCATTAAACAAATTGGGTTTTAGATTTTGTGAAATTGTAATGTAAGTTGGAACATCATCGTTGGTTTTTTCAAATGATTTAGTGATTGAATTTTGAGACATTTTGATGCTCTCGCGGTTCAATTGGATGATAAAAATTATCAAACTAAGTACAATAATTGCAAAACCTGAGCCAAAAGAAACGCTGTTGGTTTTGCTTTCTGGTAGTAATTTGACCAATAAAAACGCATGACTTGCAAAGACTATCATGGGTACCAAACCATAAAACCCTAATCCCAATGCTAGAATCCCGATGGTTGAAATGGGTACAAACGGAATTAGATAAATGGTGTAATAGATTATTAATAGGAAAGAAAAGCCGTTGGTGAAATAGGCTAGTGGTGTTATGATTTTGTTTTTGTAATTGCTGTAAATGAAAAAATTTGAGATGCAAAATAGCAAGGTAACCATGTAAACCCAAACAGGAAGGTTTTCAAAAATATTGATAAAAATGTTGGTACAAAAGCATCCAATGAACCAGTTTAGAAACAGAAATGGAATTAAATGTCGGTATTTTTCTTTGTTTTTTAGTATTTTAAAAGACAGTATCACTCCGTATATAAATTCGAAAATGAGACTGAAAAAACACAACGATTCTAGTGTTTCATATTTGAATTCTATTCCCAAAAGCGAAATTGCAAGCAGAAATGCATTGGCAATAGTTACCACCAAACTGATGATTACACCTGTTTTACCGAAATAATTTTTTAATGTTTCACTAGTTGTTTCCATGTTTTAAATGATTAGATTAAAAGTACTTTGAAATGCAAAGTTAAATAAAATGTTTAGAAATAAAATTTATTTTGGTCTTTTTTTGAGAATCCCTTTTTTAGGGTACATGAGAAACTAAATTTTGAAGCTTAAAAGAAAGCTATTTACTGTGTTTTATGCTTGTTGAGTATAATTTAGAAACATTCTTAATTCTTATATCTAATTTTTATAAACTTTGAA
Source organism: Flavobacteriaceae bacterium (assembly GCA_019752245.1). Taxonomy (GTDB): domain Bacteria; phylum Bacteroidota; class Bacteroidia; order Flavobacteriales; family Flavobacteriaceae; genus Flavobacterium. The sequence continues at coordinate 2,011 of JAIEMH010000057.1, read as the reverse complement.
TTCCGAATTTGATAAAAAAACTATCTTAAATTATCAATTGTGTAATATTTTAAATCTTTTCTTAAAATTATTTAAAAATAAGTACTAAAAATCACATTTTGACATTAATAATCTTTTGAAAATTGACTTTTGTTGAAAATAGTTTAAATATCAATAGAATTCCTTAAATTTGCTCAGCAAACAAATAAACCTATTTTTACTATGGCTTTTGATATTGAAATGATTAAAAAAGTTTATGGAACTATGGCTGAACGTGTGGATAAGGCACGTGAGTTAGTTGGTCGTCCATTAACACTTTCAGAAAAGATTTTATACTCACATTTATGGGAAGGATCACCTTCTCAATCGTTCTCTCGCGGAAAAGATTATGTAGATTTTGCTCCGGATAGAGTTGCTTGTCAAGATGCAACCGCTCAAATGGCATTGTTACAGTTTATGCATGCTGGGAAAAAAACAGTTGCTGTTCCAACAACCGTTCACTGTGATCACTTAATTCAGGCTAAAGTTGGCGCAACAACCGATTTGGCTGTTGCAAATTCACAGTCTAAAGAAGTTTTTGATTTTCTTTCGTCGGTTTCTAACAAATACGGAATTGGTTTTTGGAAGCCAGGATCTGGAATTATCCACCAAATTGTTTTGGAAAATTATGCATTTCCGGGTGGAATGATGATTGGAACTGATTCACACACCGTAAATGCTGGTGGATTGGGTATGTTGGCTATTGGTGTTGGTGGAGCCGATGCGGTAGATGTAATGTCGGGAATGTCTTGGGAATTGAAATTTCCAAAACTTATTGGTGTTAAATTGACAGGAAAATTAAACGGTTGGTCGTCTCCAAAAGATGTTATTTTGAGAGTTGCTGATATTCTAACTGTAAAAGGAGGAACTGGTGCCATTGTTGAATATTTTGGTGAAGGTGCTGAAAATATGTCTTGTACAGGTAAAGGTACCATTTGTAATATGGGTGCCGAGATTGGTGCTACAACGTCTACTTTTGGATATGATGATTCTATGAGAAGGTATTTGGCTGCAACTGGTCGTCAAGACGTTGTTGATGCTGCTGATACTGTTGCTAAATATTTGACTGGTGATGCTGAGGTTTATGCAAATCCTGAGCAGTATTTTGATCAATTAATCGAAATCAATTTGTCAGAATTGGAGCCTTACATTAACGGACCATTCACTCCGGATAGAGGAACTCCAGTTTCTAAAATGAAAGAAGAAGCTGCTAAAAACGGTTGGCCATTAAAAGTAGAATGGGGATTAATTGGTTCTTGTACCAACTCATCTTACGAAGATATGGCACGTGCTGCGTCTATTGTTGAGCAAGCTGTTGCGCTTGGAATTTCTCCAAAAGCAGAGTTTGGAATCAATCCAGGTTCGGAACAAATTAGATATACTATAGAAAGAGACGGAATTATCGCTACGTTTGAAAAAATGGGAACTAAGGTTTTCACTAATGCTTGTGGTCCATGTATTGGGCAATGGGATAGAGCTGGAGCAGATAAAGAAGAAAAAAATACAATTGTTCATTCGTTTAACAGAAACTTCTCTAAACGTGCTGACGGAAATCCAAATACACATGCTTTTGTAACTTCTCCAGAGATGGTTGCTGCTTTAGCAATTTCGGGTGATTTGTCCTTTAATCCTATTACAGATACTTTATTGAATGATAAGGGTGAAGCTGTAAAATTGAATCCACCGCATGGAGATGAACTTCCAACAAGAGGTTTTGATGTGGAAGATGCAGGTTTTCAAGCACCAGCAGAAGATGGAAGTGGTGTTCAAATTTTGGTAAGTGAAACGTCTGAGCGTTTGCAACTTTTAGCACCTTTTGATGCTTGGGATGGAAAAAATTATTCAGGTGTAAAATTATTGATAAAAGCTTTCGGAAAATGTACTACAGATCATATTTCTATGGCTGGACCGTGGTTGCGTTTCCGTGGACATTTGGATAATATTTCTAATAATATGTTGATTGGACCTGTAAATGCTTACAACCAAGAAGCTA